>DATCXE010000418.1:0-6544 GCA_036565985.1 Bradyrhizobium sp. | reverse complement strand
ATCGCGGGCCCGACATGGTGGTAGCCGCCGCCGGCGCCGTCGACCACAAGCGCGTGGTCGAGGACGTGATGCAGAAGTTTGCCAGCTTCGACGCCACGCCGGCACCGAAGCCGCAGACCGCGACGTTCGGCAAGGGTGGCTCGCGCGTGGTGCATCGCGATCTCGAGCAGGCGCACCTGACGCTGGCGCTCGAAGGCGTGCCGCAGACCGACCTGTCGCTGTTCTCGTTGCAGGTCTTCACCAACACGCTCGGCGGCGGAATGTCGTCCCGGCTGTTCCAGGAAGTGCGCGAGAAGCGCGGCCTGTGCTACTCGATCTATACTTTCCACGCGCCCTATGCCGACACCGGCTTTTTCGGCCTTTATACCGGCACCGATCCCGCCGATGCGCCCGAGATGATGGAAGTGATCGTCGATGTCATCAACGATGCCGTCGAAACCCTCACGGAGGCCGAGATCGCCCGCGCCAAGGCGCAGATGAAGGCCGGGCTCCTGATGGCGCTGGAAAGCTGCTCCTCGCGCGCCGAACAGCTGGCGCGGCACATTCTGGCCTATGGCAGGCCGCTGACGGTGGAAGAACTGGTGACGCGGATCGACGCGGTCAGCGTCGAATCGACCCGCAACGCCGCGCGCGCACTTCTGTCGCGCAGCCGTCCGGCAGTGGTGGCGCTGGGCACCGGCAGGGGTCTGGACACGGCGGTGTCTTTTGCGGAAGGATTGACCCGGGCGAAGGCAAAGACGCTGCTGCATTAGTGCATGATCGGGGAGACCAGATACCGGTTTCCGGGAAGATCG
This sequence comes from Bradyrhizobium sp., assembly GCA_036565985.1. Taxonomy (GTDB): domain Bacteria; phylum Pseudomonadota; class Alphaproteobacteria; order Rhizobiales; family Xanthobacteraceae; genus Bradyrhizobium. The sequence goes on along the minus strand of DATCXE010000418.1, from coordinate 5,750 downwards.
TGCGCCGATAATGTGAAGGCGCGGGGAGTTACGGCATGGCCCTGTTTCGATTGCCATCCAGCGGACCGGCCGCGCTTATGCCGCGCGGCCACGGCCTGCTGCTGCGCGCGCCGCAGATGGCGGATTTCGTGCAATGGGCGCAGCTGCGGGAAAGCAGCCGCGCCTACCTGACGCCGTGGGAGCCGATCTGGCCGTCCGACGATCTTACCCGCGCCGGGTTCCGCCGCCGCTTGCGCCGCTACGCCGAGGATATCGCGGCCGACCGCTCCTATCCGTTCATCATCTTCCGCGAGTCGGATGGCACCATGATCGGCGGCATCACGCTGGCCAATGTCCGCCGCGGCATCGTGCAGGCTGGCACGATCGGCTACTGGGTCGGCGAGCCCCATGCCACCCGCGGCTACATGACGACGGCGCTGCGCGTGCTGCTGCCGACGCTATTCGGCGAACTCAATCTGCACCGCATCGAGGCCGCCTGCATCCCCTCCAACCAGCCGTCGATCCGGGTGCTGGAGAAGTGCGGCTTCACCCGCGAAGGGCTGGCGCGGCGCTATCTCTGCATCAACGGCGTCTGGCAGGACCACCTGCTGTTCGGCCTCCTGCATGAGGATTTTCGCGGCTGAACTCGCGATCTTGTCCGACTTTTGGGTGCCTTGGGTTCGCCGCCATTGGGCTGCTATAAGGCCGCCGAACAATGACGTGAACGTTGGATGTCAGGGACGTCGCATGGGTGACAATCGTTTGGCCAGGGTCGTGATCGCGGCCGCGGTCGCGGGCGGGATGACCTGCCTGATGGCCGCGCCAGCGCAGGCGCAATCGTTGACCGACCGCTTCAAGAGCCTGTTTGGCGGCAAATCGGAAGAACCGGCCGCGGCGCCCGGGGCGCCGGCAGAGCCGGACACCGGCGATCTGACCTGTCCACCGGTCACGGTCCGGGCCGGCGCATCGACCTATGCAATCGCGCTGCCCGGCAAGGAGCCGGTCGGCAACGATCTGCGCTTCCAGGCCACGATCAGCAAGATGGCCCGCGAATGCACCGTCAATGCCGGCGTGATTACCGCGCGGATCGGCATTCAGGGCCGCGTCATCGCAGGTCCTGCGGGCGCTCCGGCTTCGGTCCAGGTTCCGATCCGCGTCGCGGTGGTGCAGGGAGGCGTTTCAGAAAAGACCATCGCTACCAAGGCCTACCAGACCACGGTCAACATGACGGAAACTGGCAGCGAGCCGTTCACGCTGGTGGTCGAAGATCTGACCTATCCGGCGCCGTCAGGTGCGGTCGGCGACGCCTATATCTTCTATATCGGTTTCGACCCGCAGGCGCTGAAGCCCGAACGGCCCGCGCCGCGAAGGAAGCATTGAGAGCGTTTTCCAGCGAAAGCCTGCCCCGGACTTGATTCGGGGTGGAAACCGGTTCGCGTGAAGAAAACGCGTCAAAACAGGAATCTGGAGCCCCGTTCCGATTCAATCGGAGCGGAAAAGGCTCCAAGGGCAACAAAAAAGCCGGCGCGATCGTCTCGCGCCGGCTTTTTTCATTGTCGGAACCGATCAGTTCAGCTTGGTGCGAACTTCGGCAATGCCCTTGGCGAGCAGGTCGTCGGCGACCGAGCCCTTGACCGACTGCGACAGGATGGTCGAGGCGGCCGAGACCGCGGCATTGGCGGCGGCGGCGCGAACGTCGGCCACTGCCTGGGCTTCGGCGAGGGCGATCTTGCTCTCGGCAGTCTTGGTGCGGCGGGCGACGAAGTCTTCCATCTTGGCCTTGGTCTCGGTCGCGACGCGCTCGGCTTCAGCCTTGGCGTTCGCGATGATCTCCTCGGCCTCACGCTCGGCGCTGGTGCGCTTGGCCTTGTATTCGGCGAGCAGCTTGGCGGCGTCTTCCTTCAGCCGCCGCGCCTCGTCGAGTTCGGCCTTGATGCGCTCGGCACGGTGATCGAGCGCCGTCAGCACCGTCTTGTGGATGCCGAGATAGGCAAACAGCACCATCAGGAGGACGAAGGCAACTGCTACCCAGGTTTCCGGTTGAGCGAACATCACCCTATCCCTTCAACGAAGCGTCGACGGCGCTGTTCACCGCCTTGCTGTCGGGCAGTACGCCGGTGAGACGCTGCACGATCGCGCCGGCCGCATCCGCGGCGATGCCGCGAACATTGCTCATCGCGCTCTCACGGGTCGCCCCGATCTGCTTCTCGGCGGCGGCGAGCTTGGCGTTGAGCTGGTCTTCCAGCGTCTTGCGCTCGGCTTCCGAGGCCGCGTTCAGCTTCTCGCGGGTCTCGTTACCGATGGCCTGCGCACGGGAGCGCGCGTCGGCGAGGTCCTTTTCATATGCCTTCAGCGCAGCGTCGGACTCGTCCTTCAGCTTCTGCGCCTGCGCCAGATCGCCCTCGATGGCGTTCTGGCGTGCGTCGATCACGCTTCCGACACGCGGCAGCGCAATGCGCGACACGATCAGATAGAGCGCGACGAACGCGATGGCGAGCGATACCAGCTGCGAAGCAAACGTGCTCGACTCGAACGGAGGAAAGCCTCCGCCGTGTCCGCCGTCTGCTCCGGTGTGGGCGCCGGTACCATGACTTTTCTCAGCCACGGAATTCTCCTGTTGCTGTCAGGCGCGCCGCCCGGAGGCGGCGCGGGAAGGTGCAGCTCAGAGCGGAACGAACAGCAGCAGCAGCGCGATCAGCAGCGAGAAAATGCCGAGCGCTTCGGTCACGGCGAAGCCGAAGATCAGGTTGCCGAACTGGCCCTGCGCGGCAGAGGGATTGCGCACCGCTGCGGCAAGGTAGTTGCCGAAGATGATGCCCACGCCGACGCCTGCGCCGCCCATGCCGATGCATGCGATGCCCGCGCCGATAAGTTTTGCTGCTGCCGGTTCCATTTTCTAGAGCTCCTTGAGGATAAGACAAAGTGAGGGTGGAAATTCCCCGGACCGCTTAGTGTCCCGGATGAATGGCGTCGTTGAGGTAGATGCAGGTGAGGATCGCGAACACGTAGGCCTGCAGGAATGCGACCAGCAGTTCGAGCGCGGTCAACGCGACGGTAAGCGCCAGCGGCGCAATGCCGCCGATCCAGCCGATCGTACCGAGCGAGACGCCGAGCATGGCGACGAAGCCCGCGAACACCTTCAGCGCGATGTGGCCGGCCAGCATGTTGGCGAACAGACGCACGCTATGCGAAACCGGCCGCAGGAAGAACGACAGGATTTCGATGAACATGACCAGCGGCACGATGTAGCCGGGAACGCCGCGCGGCACGAAAATGCTGAAGAATTTGAGGCCGTTCTTGTAGACGCCGTAGATCAGCACCGTGAAGAAGACCAGCAGCGCCAGGGCGGCGGTGACGATGATGTGGCTCGAAATCGTGAACGTGTAGGGGATGATGCCGATCAGGTTCGAGACGCAGATGAACATGAACAGCGAGAAGATCAGCGGGAAGAACTTCATGCCTTCCGCGCCGGCGGTAGAGCGGATCGTCGAGGCGACGAACTCGTAGGAGATCTCGGCGATCGACTGCATCCGCCCGGGAACCAACTGCCCTCTCGCCATGCTGCCGATCATCAGCAGCGAGATCACCGCCACGGTGATGAACATGTAGAGCGACGAGTTGGTAAAGGCGATCGTGTGGTTGCCGATATGGCCGATCGTGAAGAGGGGCTCGATATTGAACTGGTGGATCGGGTCGATTTTCATCCGCGCGGCTCTTTATCCACCGGCCTGGCCGGCAATCGAATTTCAAATGTCGTGACTTCCCGTCGATACTCAGCGTTTGCGGGAAGCTACGCCTGCAGACCTCACCACGTTGACCACGCCGGCGGTGAAGCCAAGCAGCAGAAACACGATGAGACCGAACGGCGTTGTCGACAGCCAACGGTCGACCCCCCAGCCAATCGCCGCCCCGACGACAACGCCCGCGACCAATTCCGAGGAAAGGCGGAAACCCAGCGCCATTGCAGAGGTTCTGGCAGCCGTGTCTCCGCTTTCAGTTCCGGGTTGATCAGTCCTGAGTTTCCGGTTGTCGCGAAATTCGGACAATCGGTGATCGAGACTTCCGAGCCTTGCGGAAAGCGCAGCCTCGTCAGACGACGATTGATCGCGATTCCCACTTGCGTTGTCGCTCTTGTCTTTGGCCATGGCCAAGACATTAAACGATGCTGCGGTTGATGGAAATTGCGCCCGTCACCCTTGAAAGCCGCGCGGACCATACTTACCGCGTCTGACCAAGTCAAGATTGCGCCGTAACCAGTTAGTGCGTTGATTTGACACGATTTATTTTTTCGCTGTCAGCAACGCCGCGGACCTGTCATCGCAGTGCAACAGCTGGCGCGACATCGATCGATCTTGCGTGGATTTCGCCGACCTGTTGGGATGCTCCAAACGAACTCCAAATCACGCATCCCGGAGCCAGCATGCCACGCCAGGTCGAATACTATTTCTCGCTGCAATCGCCGTGGGCCTATATCGGACATAGAGCCTTTCGTGAGCTCGTAAGTACTTATGATCTCGAGGTGAATTACAAGCCGGTGGTGCTGGTCGACCTGTTCTCGGAAACCGGCGGATTGCCCTTGATGAAGCGCCATCCGGTGCGGCAGCGCTACCGGATGGTCGAACTGCAGCGCTGGCGCGACAAGCGCGGCCTGACGTTTCATTTGCAGCCGGCGCACTGGCCGTTCAATGCGCGGCTGGCCGATGGCGTCGTGATCGCGGCGATCGAGGAAGGCCTCGATCCCGAACGATATTTGCAACGCGGCTTTGCCGGCGTCTGGGAAGACCAGATCAACCTGGCCGATCCCGCAACGATCGCAAAACTGGCCGACGAATCGGGGCTGCCCGGCCAGCGATTGGTGGAGCGATCGGGCTCGGAGGAAATCAGCGCGGCCTACGAACAAAACCGGCAGGATGCGCTGGCTGCCGACGTGTTCGGCTCGCCGGTCTACGTGCTGGATGGCGAGGTGTTTTGGGGGCAGGACCGCATCGAATTGCTGGCCGATGCGTTGAAGTCCGGCCGCGGGCCCTATAGCTCAAAGGTCGAGCGCCCCGGCGGTTGAGGAAACCGCTACTGTCCTGAGGCGGGAGCAAGTCCATGCGCACAGCGAAATCATCCTCGACATCCGCAGCCTTCCTCGTGCTCGCGTGTACCCTCTCGTGCGCCGGTTACGCGCTCGCAGGCCCGATGCCGGAGACCGAGAACGGCCGCTATGCGCTGTCGCCGGCCGGTGACGGCGTGCTTCGGCTCGATACCAGAACGGGCGCGGTGTCGACCTGCAACAACTCGGGCGCGGGCTGGGCCTGCTACGCCGTGCCCGATGAACGTGCGGCGATGGACGCCGAAATCGGCCGGCTGCAAACTGACAACGAGCGGCTCAAGGCCGACAACGACAAGCTCAAGGCAGAACTCGCCGAGCGCGAACCCACCGTGTCCGGCAAGATCGAGGAGCCGCTGCCGAAATCGGACTCGCTGAAGAAGAGCGAGCCGAAGGTGGCAGAAGGCGAGCGCAAGATCGAAATTCCGCTGCCGAGCGATGGCGACATGGACCGCATGATGTCTTTCCTGGAGCGGGCGTGGCGGCGATTGATCGAGATGGCGAACCGGCTGCAGCGGGACGTCAACAGCGGCAAGATCTGAGGTGGGCCAGCTGTGGTCCCTGCGAACGCAGGGATAACCACCGCTGTCGGTTGTTTGCAAAGGGTATCAACTCCGACCGCTCAAAATCGGGAGGCCTCGGAGTATGGGTCCCTGCGTTTCGCAGGGACGACAGC
>DATCXE010000387.1:0-6479 GCA_036565985.1 Bradyrhizobium sp. | reverse complement strand
GATCACGGTGATCGACTTCAATCCGACGGTGTTCCGCACACTGACCGACCGCGGCATGCACGTGGTCTATGGTGACATCAGCAATGTGGATACGCTGGTGCATGCCGGCGTCGGCAACGCCGAACTGATCATCCTCAGCATTCCGGACTCGCTGTTGAAGGGCGCCGACAACGAGAAGCTGGTCCGGCATGTCCGCTCCCTCAACCCGACCGCCAAGATCGTGGCGACCGCGGAAATGCTGGCCAGCGTCGATGATCTCTACGCGGCGGGCGCCGATTACGTCACGGTGACCCGGCTCAGCGACGCCGACGAGCTCTACAAGGTGATCGAGGCCGCGCAGGCAGGTCTCCTAGAAGAAAAGCGCGCCGAGACCGATGCGCTGCTCAGCGAGCGCCGCGAGGTGTTGCCATAGCTGACAAGGGCGGCGTCATAGCGGAATTATTTGTGGCGATGGCAGCTGACCTTGAGTTGCCTCTCCGGCAACCCATCATATCTAGGGTTGACGGGGCGGTCGAGCCGCCGGAGTTATTCCCGCTACCGCTCCCACCAGGCGAAACCGGCCAATGCCATCGGGCGGAAATCGTCAATGATTTTTCCCGTCCGGCCTCGTCGCGGCAAGGCCGTTCTGCCCTGCGTATTGACGCTGGCGCAGACGATTGAGTCCGGCTAATGCACTTGGTGTACCTAGCGAGATTTGGGAAAAATGGCCGATACCATCCAGGAAGTTCTGCAAGCCTTTGCCAACGGCGAACTCGTCGTCGTTACCGACGACGATGACCGGGAGGGCGAGGGCGATCTGATCGTTGCGGCCTCGCTCTGCACGGCGGATAAGATGGCGTTCATCATTCGTCACACCTCCGGCATCGTCTGCGCGCCGATCACCACCGAGGACGCCCGCCGGCTGCGGCTCGATCCGATGGTGGCGCACAACGAGTCCAATCACACCACCGCCTTTACGGTTTCGATCGACTACAAGCCCGATGGCGGTACCGGCATTTCGGCGGATGAGCGCGCTTCCTGCTGCCGCGCGCTGGCCAATCCCAACGCCGGCGCCAACGATTTCGCCCGGCCGGGTCACATTTTTCCGCTGATCGCCCGCGACGGCGGCGTGCTGCTGCGCTCTGGCCATACCGAGGCCGCGGTCGACCTGTGCAAGCTCTCAGGGCTCCCGCCGGTCGGCGTGATCAGCGAGTTGATGAACGACGACGGCACGGTCATGAAGGGGGCGCAGGTCGCGCGCTTCGCCGCGACCCACAAGCTCAAGCACGTCACGATCGCTGACATGATCGCCTACCGCCAGGCGCGCGAGAAGCTGATCGAGCGGGTCGCTACCTTTACCACCGACAGCCCGATCGGCCCGTTGCAGGGCTATGCCTATCGCTCGCCGTTCGACGAGATCGCGCACGCCGCCTTCGTCTACAACGGCGTCGGCGACGGCAAGAAGGTGCTGACGCGGCTGCACAAGCCCAACATCGTCAAGGATCTCTTCACCGGCCAGGCGAGGATGCAGATCGTGCTCGACCATTTCGAGAAGGCCGGCCGCGGCGTGCTGGTGTATCTGCGCGACGGTGCGGCCGGGGTTCCCGTCGAGCCGGTCGGCGAACAGAAATCGGCGGAGGCCGATCGCAACCGGCAATGGCGTGAAGTCGGTGTCGGTGCCCAGATCCTCCGCGATCTCGGCATCACCTCGATCGTCAACCTCACGTCCTCGGTGCACGACTACAAGGGACTGTCCGGCTTCGGCATCGAGATCGTCTCCAACGAGCGCCTCGAAGGATGATGTGTCGTCATTCCGGAATGGTCCGCAGGACCATATCCGGAATCTTGAGAATCCCCGATTTGCGGGTGCAAATCTGAGGTCTGCGCTTGCGCGCATCCCGGAATGACGCCGGGAAAGATTTGCGCTTATGCCGATAGCGCACTATTTTGGCGGCCGACAATTTTCATGAGGACTGTGATGCGAAAGGGATTTTCATGAGCGTGCGCCCTCAGACCAAGGACAAGCCGACGGCGGCCGGCTTCCAGTGGGACGATCCGTTCCTGCTTGACGAGCAGCTCACCGAAGACGAGCGCATGATCCGCGACACCGCGCGCGCCTATGCGCAGGACAAGCTGCTGCCACGCGTGATCAAGGCCTATCTGGAAGAGAAGACCGATCGCGAGATCTTCAACGAGATGGGTGAACTCGGCCTGATCGGTGTCACGCTGCCGGAGGAATATGGCTGCGCCAATGCCAGCTACGTCGCCTATGGCCTCGTGGCGCGCGAGATCGAGCGTGTCGATAGCGGCTATCGCTCGATGAACTCGGTGCAGTCGTCGCTGGTGATGTATCCGATCTACGCCTATGGCGACGAGAACCAGCGCAAGAAATACCTGCCGAAACTCGCCACCGGCGAGTGGGTCGGGTGCTTCGGCCTGACCGAGCCGGATGCTGGTTCCGACCCCGGCGGCATGAAGACCCGCGCCGAGAAGGTGTCGGACGGCTATCGCATCAGCGGCAGCAAGATGTGGATTTCCAACGCGCCGATCGCCGACGTGTTCGTCGTCTGGGCGAAGTCCGCCGCCCATGACAACCAGATCCGCGGCTTCGTTCTCGAAAAGGGCATGAAGGGGCTGTCGGCGCCGAAGGTCGGCGGCAAGCTGTCGCTGCGTGCTTCCGTCACCGGCGAGATCGTGATGGACGGCGTGGTGGTTCCGGAGAGCGCGCTGCTGCCCAACGTGTCCGGTCTCAAGGGCCCGTTCGGCTGCCTCAACCGCGCCCGCTACGGCATCTCCTGGGGCGCGATGGGCGCCGCCGAGGACTGCATGCACCGCGCCCGCCAATACACGCTCGACCGCAAGCAGTTTGGCCGGCCGCTGGCGGCGACCCAGCTGGTGCAGAAGAAACTCGCCGACATGGAAACCGAAATCGCGTTGGGCTTGCAGGCCTCTCTCCGCGTCGGCCGCCTGATGGACGAGGGCAAGATGGCTCCTGAAATGATCTCGATCGTCAAGCGCAACAATTGCGGCAAGGCGCTCGACATCGCACGCGTGTCCCGCGACATGCACGGCGGCAACGGCATCCAGATCGAATATCACGTGATGCGCCACACCGCGAATTTGGAGACTGTGAATACGTATGAAGGCACCCACGACGTCCACGCCCTGATCCTGGGCCGGGCGATCACCGGCATTCAGGCGTTTTCGTAAGCAAGTTGCGAGGAACTCCGGACGTGGCCCCACTTTCCGCTGTCATCGCCCGCGAAGGCGGGCGATCCAGTACTCCGGGAAATCTCATTTCATCTCGAACGTCGGCGATTACTGGATACCCCGCCTTCGCGGGGTATGACGACTGAGGTTGTTTAGCCGGCTTGCCGCTCAGGAACTCCACATGGCCGATAACGACGACATCCCGTTCAACCGCGATTTTCCGCTTCAGCCCGGCGTCGTCGATGAAGCCCGTCCCGGCGTGCGGCGGGTTCTCTGCAACAATCCGAGCCCGTTCACCTTCACTGGAACGGTCAGCTACATCGTCGGCAAGGGCAAGGTCGCGATCATCGATCCCGGTCCGGACGACGAGGCGCATGCGAAGGCGCTGCTGGATGCCGTGCGCGGCGAGACCGTGACGCATATTCTCGTCACCCATACCCATCGCGACCACTCGCCGAACACGGCACGGATCAAGGCCGCCACCGGCGCGCCGGTTTATGCGGAGGGGCCGCATCGCGCCTCGCGGCCGCGTTTCGAGAGCGAGAAGCACAACCCGGAATCCGGCGCCGACCGCGACTTCAGGCCCGACATCGAGGTCAGGGATGGCGACGTCATCGAAGGGGCGGGCTGGGCGCTCGAAGCGGTGGCGACGCCCGGCCACACCGCCAACCATCTGGCGTTCGCGTGGCCGGAGCGAAAGATCAATTTCGTCGGCGACCACGTGATGGGCTGGTCGACCTCGATCGTCGCACCGCCGGACGGCGCGATGACCGACTACATGGCCTCGCTGGCGCGGCTGGAGGCCCGCAGCGAGGACCTCTACTTCTCAGGCCACGGGCCGGAAATTCCGGAAGGGCAGCGCTACGTGCGCTTCCTGACCCGGCATCGTCAGGCCCGCGAGGCCTCGATCCTGCACCGTCTCGCCAAGGGCGAGGCCGACATCCCCACCATGGTGCGCGCCATCTATATCGGCATCGATCCGCGGCTGACCGGCGCGGCCGGCTATTCCGTGCTGGCCCACCTGGAAGATCTGGTCGCCCGCGGGATTGTCGCGACCGATGGCGATCCGGTGATCGGGGGAAGCTACAGGTTGGCGAATGGTTAGGTCGTCATTCCGGGATGGTCCGTAGGACCAGACCTCAGGGGTGCAATTGCACCCCGGGGAATCTCGAGATTCCGGGTTCGCGCTAAGACGCGCCCCGGAATGACGCGCTTTCGCGCGTCACTTCTTCACCGTCTTCGCCTGACCCTTGGCCGGCGTTTGCGGCTTCTTCGGCGCTGCCGATTTGGCGTTGTCGACCGCGGCATTGATATCATCGATCAGCTTGCTGACGCGCGCAGCGTTGCTGCCGAGGTCGCTCTCGAAATAGCGCGAAGAGGAGCGGATATCGACGCGCGATTCCTCGCCGTCCGGGGTGATGCGGATCGAGACGTCCTCGCGGAAGCCCATGATCGGCGTCCGCGCCACCGCCTCGATGCGGCCGATGCGGCGCGGCGGCTGCGGCGGACGTTCGTCGATGACAAGCCATTTGCGCTTGGCGATCAGTTGCAGCGTGACCTCATAGGCGCGCTGCGGCGGCACTTCGAGTTCCACGGTTTCGATATCGGGGTAGGCGAGCCGCTGCTGCTCGGCCGAATAGAGCCCGGCATACACCGCGGAGTTGGTGCCATCGCCGCTGCGCAGCCGGGCCAGGGCCTCGAAGCGCGGCGGATCGATCGGATCGGTGGTGATGTCGTAGATCTTCGGCAGATTCCGGTATTGCAGGCCGAGATAGGCAGGGTAGGCGAGGACGATGGCGTTGATCAGGAACGCCAGCAGGATCCGGCCCATGCCGCGCGACCCGTTCTGCCAGATCGCCGCGAATGCGGCGAGGCCGAGCAGGATGGAAAGAACCGCAAGCGCCAGCGCGCCGAAGAACGTCGCCAGCGCCGGCTTCATCTCCAGAAAGCCGAAGCGGACGATCAGGATCGAGACGATCACCGCGACCACCGAGAAGATCGCGAGGTTGCGCGACCAGGTGGCCAGGCTGGACACGGGCTCCGACTGGTAGGGAGCGGAAAACCTGCGGGCCATCGGTTAAATCTGCCGGGTTGGAGCCTGTCGATGATCGGGATCGGGTTGCAAACCCTGAGCTTGAGACCACGGCTGTCCACGAATTTCAAGGTTCGTGGGCCGTCCTGGTCGGACAATGGACAAGGCTATGGCAACCTTACCGGTTAACCATCCCCGTCAATCGACGGTTAGTTGTTGATTGACTAAGTCCCGCTTTGGTCTACCTGTCGCCCTCAGGTCGTCGCATTCGCCCGCGGGACTGTCTGCTAAAGACATGGGCGAGCGTGGATCGAAAAAGGAAAGCTGCGGGCGTCAGTAGATGCTGTAAGGTGCTCTCATCAGCCGGCCCCGTTGGCCGGCAGAGCGGCGTTGCCCCTGGGTTCAAGGGGTCGCGCAGCATGGTTGGCGTAGGTCCGCGGGGGCTGGTGGAAGGCCCGTAGGGCGAGTGTTGGTATGAGTGACCCAAAGCACGGCGGAATTCTCGGCCCGAACGATCCAGCCTATTACGCACCGCGTGAGTTGAGGGAACGGGCCGCGAGCGGGGAGCCCGACGCGGTGCTCAAGCAGGCCGCAGAGTGGCGTCCGCGGTTGACGACGGAAGACCCGCCGCCGCAGGCGCCGGGCAGGTCCCCTCAACGCCGTGAGAGTTCCGAGTTGTTCACCAGGGCCGTCGCGCAGGCCTTGCAGGAGCAGATGGAGCCTGCGCTCGTCGAGGCGCCATCCGTGCTTCGTGACGGCGGACGGCGCGCGCTGTTCAGCGTAGCGCTCAGGTTCTCGCTTGCGGTGGTGGTCGCGGCTGGCGTCGCGGCGGTGCTCGTGATGGCGATCCCGGCATCGCAGCGCCCCGCAAACGAGGTGTCATCGCTTTCGACGATCTGGCAGCAGGTCAAATCGTCGGTGTTTCCGGCGCCGCAACCCCCGCCGCTCAGGCGCACGGCGACCTTGTCCGCACAGGACGGCAGCGCGCTCGTCAACGATGCGCTGCCGCTCGGCATTCACGTCGGCGCTCCACCTCCGGCCGCCTTCGTTGCCATCAATGGGCTGCCGGCCGGGGCGCGGCTGACGTCCGGCAGGCGTGTCGCCAACGAATGGCGCGTGCCCGCAACGGAAATCTCCGGAGTGTCGGTCATTCCGTCCGATGGCTTCGTCGGTCAGGTGCAGGTGACGGCCGAATTGCGCGACGGCGACGGCGCAGCCCTCGTCGCCGGCTCGACGCGCTTGTCCTGGACGGCTCCAC
>DATCXE010000209.1:0-4215 GCA_036565985.1 Bradyrhizobium sp. | reverse complement strand
TCGAAATATTGGCGTTCCAGGCTTGCGCGTTCGGCGCTTCCTCGGCCGCAGCTTCCATGAAGACGTCGAAGGGCACGTCGAGCACCACAGGCCCGGGCCGGCCCGTCGTCATCGTCTTCCAGGCCTGACGGATTGCGAGCGGCACCATCTCGCCGCGCGTCGGCTGGAACACCTTCTTGCAGTAGGAGCGCACCGTCGACGGGAAGTCGGCCTGGTGGTGCCGGTACAGTTCCTGGAAGGCGCCGCGGTTGAACTGGCTGGTCGGCACGTTACCCGTCACCGCCAGGAACGGCACCGAATCCAGAAACGCATTGCCGAGCGAGATCGGGAGATTGGCCGAGCCCGGACCGCAGGAAGTGAACGTCGCAGTCGGCCGCCCCGACACCCGGTAATAGACGTCGGCCATGAAGCCCGCGACGCTCTCGTGATGCACCGAAATCGTCTTGAGTTCGTCGGAGCGCTCGTACAGGGCATCGATGAGCTGGATGTTGCCGTGGCCGCACAGGCCGAACACCTGCGGCACCTTCTCCTGGATCAGATAGTCGACGATGACCTGGGCGCCATTGAGCATGTTACCCGACATTGATTCACTCACTCCCTGCCGCTCAACGGCTTTCCTGCCTCCGCGTCTTGACAATGCGCGGCCGGTAACGGGCCGAACCTATTTCTCATAATACTGTACGTCAATTGCTATTGTGGTATAGTCGACGCCGCGCGCCCCAAACGACGTGCGGCGCTGTTGCCGGGCAAGGACGTCCTAATAGAGTTCGCCCCGCTTATTCTGGAGAACTGATTCCCGTGAAATCGCGTACCAAGCCGAAGACGAGTGACAGGCAGGCCACTCCGCGCAAGGTCGCGATTGCGAAGCTGGTGCCATCGAACGAACCCAACATCGACGACGAGGCCGAGGAGCGCGCACGCGGCGGCGTGCAGTCGCTCGGGCGCGCGTTTTCGATCCTCGAGGAAGTCGCGCGCCACCGCGAAGGCATCGGGTTGGCTGACCTCAGCAAGCTGGTGGCGCTGCACAACTCCACCACCTTTCATCTCGCCAAGACGCTGGTCTCGCTCGGCTATCTCAGGCAGGAACGCGACTCCAAGCGCTACCGCGTCGGCCGGCCGCTGTTTGCGCTCGCGGCAAGCGCGCTCGACGAGATCGAGATGGTCAATCTTGCCATGCCGATCCTGGAAGACCTGTCGCGCGAGACCGGCGAAAGCGGGCATTTTGCCGTACGCATGGGCGATGCGGTCGTCGTGATCGCCCGCACCAGCGGGGCCGGCGCGTTTCAGCTGACAGATCGCGTCGGCGTGGTACGCCCCGCGCACTGCACGGCGCTCGGCAAGATCATCCTGGCTTCGCTGCGCCCTGACCAGTTGAAGCGGTTCCTCGAGCGGATCGAGTTGAAACCCTCGACGAAGAAATCGATTACCGAACCTGCCGTGCTGCTGCGTGAGATCGCTGAAATACGTCGCGACGCAATCGCGTTCGACGACGGTGAATTCAACGCCGAGGTGCGATGCGTCGCGGTGCCGGTCTATCATTTCACCGGCGAAGTAATTGGCGCGCTCGGCATTTCCGGCCCGATCTGGCGGATGACCGACCAGGTGCTGCAGAGCCGCGCAAAACTGGTGCGGTCCGCCGCCGGCCGGCTGTCCGCCGAGTTCGGCGCCCGGGATCTTTCAAAATCCTCCTGATCTCCCCGCAATCCTGGTTTGGTGTCCCGGACGCGGTGCAGCCTAGGCGATGCGTAGCATCGTCCGGTAGCGATGCGCCGCAGAGCCGGGACCCACGGTGCCGCGTGATTGGGCCCCGGCTTAGCAGCGCACCGTTTCACGCTGCGCTGCATCCGGGGCACGAAAGCGTCCTTTCCGCCGCAGCACCAGTACGAGTGCCACTCTGACTCCGCCGAACACGTTTGCGCGTGCCTGCGACGCATTTGGCGTTGACAGCCGACGCCGTGTCCGGAAATACTTACAATAATAAAAGAACGTCTCTCACATTATCGCATAGGCTGATATCGGAGAGAGGACGTCGCGACGCATCCTCGGGAGGAGATCAGAGATGACCCGTTACAGCCGACGTACTCTGTTGAAGGCCGGCGCCGCTTTTGCCGGCGTATCCGCTATCGGATGTCCAGCCATCGTCAGCGCGCAGGCCGCGCGCATCAAGATCGGACATCTGGTGCCGCTGACCGGATTTCTCGGCGCGATCGGCAGCTACGCCCAGCTCGGCGTGAAGATGGCGGCCGAGGAGATCAACGCGTCCGGCGGCATCATGGGCAAGCAGATCGACCTGATCTCGGAAGATTCGGTCAATCCCGCCACCGCCTCGACCAAGGCGCAGCGCATGCTCGAACAGGACGGCGCCGTGCTGTTGTTCGGCGAAATCTCTTCCGCCTCCTCGCTCACGATCATGCAGGTCGCCGAACGCAACAAGAAGGTGTTCTTCTCGACCGGCGCCCGATCCGACGCGTTGCGCGGCAAGGATTGCAACCGCTACTCGTTCCACTGCGACATTCCGAACACCGTGATGGTCAACGCCGTCGGCACCGCGCTCAACCAGAAGGGCATGGTGAAAGGCAAGAAGTTCGTCACGCTGACCGCGGACTATATTTTCGGCCACGACCTGCTCAGGGCCGCAAAAGCCTTCTTCAGCGCCAACGACGCCACCCTGATCGGCGACGAACTGATTGCAACAGATGTCACCGACTTCAGCCCGTATCTGCTCAAGATCCGGCAGGCCAAGCCCGACGTCGTATGCTGCAATCTCGCCGGCAACCAGGTGACGAACCTCGTCAAGCAGTACGCCGAATTCGGCTTCCCCTACCCGCTCGTCGGCTTCAACCTCAACACCGGCGATGCCTGGGCGATGGGCGAAGGCAATCTGAGCGGCACCTGGCCGACGGTCTGGTATCACACGCTCGACAATCCCGCCTCCAAGGCCTTCGTCGATGCCTTCAGCAAGAAATACGGCAAGCCGCCGGAGAACCACGCCTGGATCGAGTACATCACGCTCAAGGCGATCGCGCAGGCGATCACCGAGACCAAGTCGACCGAAAGCGACGCGCTGATCGGCTATTTCGAGAAGCAGACGCAGTTCGACATCATGAAGGGGCGCAAGGCCTATTTCCGCTCCTGGGACCACCAGCTGGTGCAGGAAGCGTATCCGTTCACCGTGAAGCCGAAGGGCGAGATGAAGGACAAGTGGGACATGCTCGTGCTCGGCGACGCCGTGCCGGCGGCGGGCGCGGAGCTTGAATCGATCTACCCGACGAAGACGCAGAACCCCTGCAACATGAAGGCGTAGAAGCCCGGGTCTAGCGTCGGGCACTTGCGGCGTCGGCACACAAGGCCGGCGCCGTCTGTTTTAAAATTGCGGGTTGCACATGCAGTTCGGATTCTTGCTGGAGCAGGTGGTGAATGGCCTGGTGCTCGGAGGCTATTACCTCCTGATTGCGCTCGGCCTGTCGCTGATCTTCAGCGTCGGCGGCATCGTCAACCTCGCGCACGGCGCGTTCTACGCGCTTGGCGCCTACATCTCCGTGGAGATCACGAAATATCTCGGCTTCGGTGCGGCAATGGTGATATCGCCGGTCGCCGTCGGGCTGCTCGGCATCCTGTTCGAGCGCTTCATCCTGCGCAGGTTCTACGATGCCGATCCGATCCTGAGCCTTCTGGTGACGTTCGGGCTCGCCATGGTCACCGAACAGGCGATCAGGATCATCTGGGGCGCGCCGCCGATATCGGCCGCGGTACCGCAGGCATTTCGCGGCTCGGTCTTCCTCGGCGACTTCCTGTTCTCGCGCTATCGCCTTCTGATCCTCGCCGTCGTCGCCGCGGTCCTGCTCGGCGTCTGGCTGCTCCTGCACAAGACCTCCTTCGGCCGCGTGGTGCGCGCAGGCATCCAGCGGCCCGACATGGTCGCAGCGCTCGGCATCCGCCTGCAGCCCTACATGACCGCGATCGTCATGCTCGGCGTCGGCATGGCGGCGCTCGGCGGCGCGTTCTTTGCGCCGATCACGATCGTGCATCCGGCGATGGGGGCGGAGATCATCACGGTGGCCTTCGTGGTCGTCGTGATCGGCGGCCTCGGCAGTTTCTGGGGCGTGGTGCTTGCGGCGATGCTGGTCGGCGTGGTGCGCGGCATCACCATCCATTTCGCGCCCGCGGCCGGTGAAGCCTCCATCTACGTGCTGATGTTCCTGGTGCTGCTGGTGC
>DATCXE010000310.1:0-3808 GCA_036565985.1 Bradyrhizobium sp. | reverse complement strand
GCAGCCGAGACGGCATCTCCGAGCATCGACTTGAAACCGCCGGCGAATTTCCGGGCGCCGCCGATTTGTGAAACGAAGGCTTCACCCGCTGCAACGGGCGCGGAGGCCCCGATCAGGAGCGTTGCGAGAACCACGGTATATTTGCGCATCGTGCCTGACATCTTGCCTCACATCGTGCCTCACCCGGCAGGATGCATATTCGTATCGGGTTTCCCTTAACGACCCGTGATGCCCCCCGGGAAAGAGCGCGGCTGAACATGGCGTTGCTGCGCTGCACGGCTGTTCCGCGGAGGGAACGCGCGCGATGTGCGCCGGGCCATCACTGCACACAGGCTTTTGCACTGCGCAGCGGCGCCAGACTGGCGCCTGCATTGATCTGGCGATATCTTCTCCCGGCTTTGGTCAGGGGTCATTTCCCACCGTCCACGCTCAACACTTTGCCGTTCGCAAGCAATGGATCGAGGACGCTTTTGTCATGTCCAGTTTTGTGATGTCCAAGATTACAATGTCAGAGATTAGAATGTCTTCAGCCCGCATCGTGCTCATGGCAAGTGCCGCGCTGCTGTTCGGCGCGGCACCGCTTCACGCGCAGGGCCCCCACGCGCAGGGCCCCATCATCCCGGCCGAGCCCAACGCCGTGTTCGTTCCGCAGGCGGATCCCGCGCAAGCCAAGAAAGCGCCGGCACCACGGAGGGCGGCGCCCAAGGCCGCGCCGCAGAGCCAGCCGCAGTCGATGGCGCCGGGTGCGGTCGTAGGCTTGCCGAACGGGGCTAACGCGATCAGCGAAACCTATGGCGACTGGACGCTGAACTGCGGCGCGGACAAGGGCGCGAAGTTCTGTACGTTGAGCCAGACCCAGGTCAACAAGGAAGGCCAGCGCGCCTTTGCGGTCGAACTGCGGATGGCCAAGGACGGATCGGGCGAGGGGACGATCCTGATGCCGTTCGGACTGAAGCTCGATGCCGGCGTCGTCCTCAAGCTGGACGACCAGAGCATCGGGGAGGGGCTGCGCTTCTCGACCTGCATGGCGCAGGGTTGCCTGCTGCCGGTGTCGTTTCCGACCGCAGGCATGGACGCGATCCGGCACGCCAGGACGTTCACGGTCGGCGCGCTCAACGTGAACAACAACCAACTCCTCACCATCGGCATCTCGCTCAACGGCTTCGCCGTCGCGATTGATCGCGCCGTTCAGGTCGTGAGCTGACTAGACGGCGCCGATAGCCGCGCGTTCGGCGGGCCGGGCGAGCTCGCCGGGCGCTACCTCGGATTTGTCCGCGGACGGCGGAGCGGCGCGGGCGTGCGGGGGTTTTTCAACGCGCTTCGACCATGACCGATAATAGGCGACCGCCGTCATGATCGCGATGCCGGTCGCTCCCACCAGCAATTGGGCGACGATGCCGTCGGACGTCTGCGTCAGGACAAAATGTCCGATGAACGCAAGGTAGATGCCGACGGCAAAGACCTCGAGCGATTGCTGCCCGCACTTGATCAGCGGTTTCCAGATCGCGGCCTGCAGCCCGGGCGCATCGATCGGTATGAACCGCGCGCCGAGAATGATCACGATGCCGAGATGCAGGAAGCGATAGGGCGCCAGGTTTGTCTTGTCGTTCGGGTTGAAGGTTTCGAACAGCGCGCGCGGAATCCAGTTCTGCAGTTCCGGCATCAGACCGGCCAGCGTCATGATCGCGGCAAACAGCAGATACGCCACGCCGAACAGGAGGACGGCCCTGGAGCGCACGAGGAAATGCAGCGCATTGGCCCCGCCCAGCGCCAGCCAGGCGCCGAGCACGAAGAGAAGCTGCCATGCGAACGGATTGAAGTACCAGACGCCCGAGGGATAGGACGGCAGGTTCCAGCCGAATTGCCGGGCGGCGAAATAGAGCAGGATCGATCCGAGCATCACCCCGTTGCGGTGCCGCAGCATCAGCCAGAGCACCGGCGGAAAGGCGCCCATCAGGACGACGTAGAGCGGCAGCACGTCGAGGTTCAGCGGCTTGTAGCGGAGCAGCAGCCCTTGCGTGATGGTTTCGACCGGCGCGTTCAACAGCGGCGCGACGTTGAACCGGTCGATCAGGTCGGGCGTGTTGAACCCGTTCGAGAGGAAATGAACGGAAGCCAGATAGAACACGAACAGCAGAATGTGGGCGGCGTAGATCTGCCACACGCGCCGCCACAGCCGCGTGGTTCCGAACACGAAGCCATTTTCGAGCATCCGCCGGCCGTAGACGAGCGCGGAGGTATAGCCGGAAATGAACACGAACAGATCGGCGCCGTCGCTGAAGCCGTAGTTCCGGAATGAAAACCAGGCCAGCACGCTGGTGGAGACATGGCCGAGGAACATCAGCCAGTTGGCAAGGCCCCGGAACAGGTCCAGCCGCAGATCCCGTTTCGACGGTGGAAGTGCAAGCTCGACCCTCATGCGTCGCCGGCGTCCTCTGAGGTGCATCCAGACGCTGGAATGCTGCCGCGGAAAGCATAAAGACGGGCGAGGCGGGGCTATTGAGCCATGTCAATTTCGGAGACTGGCTTCCGGGATGGGGAGGCGGCGCCTCCACCTGAGTCGCGGGTCGATAGCCAGCCGAAATGATCGCCCGGTCAACGGCTTGGCCGGGCTTATTGCGGTTTGCGCGGAACCAGAGCGTTTTCAAGCGAAGTGGAAACCGGTTCGCGTCAAGAAAACGCGTCAAAACAAAAATCTAGAGCCCCGTTCCGATTTAATCGGAACGGAATAGGCTCTAGGCGAAGAAGGCGGAAAGGACGGCGACGTCCGATCGGGCGGGAGCCTCGCCGCGCAGGTCGGCGTCGATCACCCGCCGGCAGGCGTCGATCGTGATGGTGTCGCCGAGATCGTTCGCGGCGTCGAGAACGGTCCAGGCCGTTTCGCCGCAGGATCCCTCCAAATCGTGGCCAAGCAGAGCCATGGTCGTCCCTTTAACCCGTCAACTGCGCACAGCCTAGCGGCGAGCTTTTAAGAACGGGATCGCGGCCTTGCGATGATTTGAGGGGAGTTGATACCGGCGGTTAACCAAGGGCTTATCGCCCGGTTTCCCAGGGGTCTCGGGCAAGCCCTTCGAAAACGGCCGGTTTGGCGCCCCGCGGCACCCCGTACCTTGACCTTTGGCCTCGCTGGCAGTAGATACCGAGCCACCTGCTGCCGGCCCGTTTTGCGGATATCCGGCGCGGCGTTGAAAACCCCGAACAATCGAGCCTGCGATGCGGCTCATCCTTCGAGAGAGGGCTGGGCGCAAGAAGGCTGTTCGGTTTCACCTTAAATCATTCAATCGTCTGACGAAGGACGCGGATACCCCAACGATGGCTTTCAGCCCGTTCAAATTCCTGCAGGAAGTGCGCTCGGAGACCGCCAAGGTCACCTGGCCGACGCGCCGCGAGACGACGATCACCACCATCATGGTGTTCGTGATGGTGGCGCTGGCTTCGATCTTCTTCTTCGCCTCGGATATGGTCATCCGTTACGTCGTCACCTTTTTGCTGGGCGTTCGCTGATGAGCACCGGAACCCAAACGATGGACAAGCGCTGGTATATCATTCACGCCTATTCGAACTTCGAGAAGAAGGTGTCGGAATCGATCCGCGAGCAGGCGAAGCAGCGCGGGCTTGAGGATCTGTTCGAGCAGGTGCTGGTGCCGACCGAGAAGGTCACCGAGGTGCGCCGCGGCCGCAAGATCGACGCCGAGCGAAAATTCTTCCCGGGCTACGTGCTGGTGAAGATGAAGCTGACCGACGAGGCGTTTCACCTGATCAAGAACACGCCCAAGGTGACGGGCTTCCTCGGCGCCGAAAACAAGCC
>DATCXE010000293.1:0-8907 GCA_036565985.1 Bradyrhizobium sp. | reverse complement strand
GCCCGATCTTCCCGGCCTCGATCTCGAAGGCGCGATTGTTGTATAAGCCGGCACTGCCGCTCCTGGTTGCCGAAGGTTCGCGCTCCAGCGACACGCCGATGGTGTCCGCGCCCCCGGCAAAAGTCGCGACAATGCGGCTCGCCAGCCCATAGCCGGTCGAACACCCCAGCACGGCGACGCGCTTGGGGCACTCCGGAATTGGACCCTGGCGGAGGACGTAGGCGATCTGCTCGCGGACGTTTGCAGCGCAGCCGGCAGGATGCGCCGTCGTGCAGATGAAGCCTCGCACGCGCGGTTCGATAATCATGCCGACCCCATTTCGGATTGTTGCAGAATAACCATCCGTCCGCCTGCAATTCTCTCATCGCAGGCGAAGCGTGGCAAAGACGAAATCACGCATCCATCCGCTTGAACACCAGCGTGGCGTTGGTGCCGCCGAAGCCGAAGGAGTTCGACAGCACGGTGCCGAGCTTGGCGTTGTCGATGCGCTTGCGCACGATCGGCATGTCGGCGAAGACAGGATCGAGCTCGGTGATGTTGGCGCTCTCGCAGACAAAACCGTTGTTCATCATCAAGAGCGAGTAGATCGCCTCCTGCACGCCGGTGGCGCCGAGCGAGTGACCGGTCAGCGCCTTGGTCGCCGAGATCGGCGGGCACTTGTCGCCGGTGCCGAACACTTTCCGGATCGCCTCGATTTCCGGGGGATCGCCGGCCGGCGTCGAGGTCGCGTGCGGGTTGATGTAGTCGATCGGGGTCTTCACGGTCGCCATCGCCATGCGCATGCAGCGTTCGGCGCCCTCGCCCGACGGTGCGACCATGTCGTAACCGTCAGACGTCGCGCCATAGCCGACGACTTCGGCATAGATGCGCGCGCCGCGCGCCTTGGCGTGTTCGAGTTCTTCCAGCACCACGACGCCGGCGCCGCCGGCAATGACAAAACCGTCGCGGCTGATGTCGTAGGGGCGCGAGGCGGTGGCGGGCGTTTCGTTGTATTTCGAGGACATCGCGCCCATGGCATCGAACAGCACGGACAGCGACCAGTCGAGTTCCTCGCAGCCGCCGGCGAAGATCACATCCTGCTTGCCGATCTGGATCGTCTCATAGGCATTGCCGATGCAGTGATTGGAGGTCGCGCAGGCCGACGAGATCGAATAATTCACGCCCTTGATCTTGAACCAGGTTGCAAGCGTGGCCGATGCCGTCGATGACATCGCCTTCGGCACTGCGAATGGGCCGACGCGCTTCGGCCCCTTGCTCCGGGTGATGTCGGCCGCTTCCACGATGGTGCGCGCAGACGGTCCGCCGGAGCCCATGATGATGCCGGTGCGGACGTCGGATACTTCCTCCGGCGACAGTCCGGCGTCCTGGATCGCCTGCTCCATGGCGACGTGATTCCACGCTGCGCCTTCGCCCAGGAATCGCATTGCGCGCCGGTCGATGACATCGGACGGATTGAGCGTCGGGGCGCCCTGCACCTGCGAGCGGAAGCCCATCTCCGCGTACTTCGTCGCACGGGTGATTCCGGATTTCGCCTCGTGAAGGCTCGCCAGCACTTCCTGGGTGTTGTTTCCGATGGACGAGACAATGCCCATCCCCGTGATGACAACCCGCCTCATAATCGCCTCGTCCTGTCGTTTCCGTTGGTGTGATGGCTCGCGTCGAGCCGAACTCCGCCTGATCGGCCGGGGCGCGTTACCTACGCACCCGGCAATGCGGCACCCTGCTTCAACAGCCCCACTCTCAAATCCTTGGCGCGATAGATAATCTCGCCATCGGCCGAAAGCCAGCCGTCGGCAATGCCTAACCAGAGCTTTAGGCGCATCACGCGCTTGATATCTACGTTGTACACAATCTTGCTGACGTTCGGCATCACCTGGCCGGAAAACTTCAAGTCACCGAGGCCAAGTGCCCGGCCGCGTCCCTCGCCACCGACCCAGCCGAGATAGAAGCCCACCATTTGCCAGAGCGCATCGAGACCGAGACAACCCGGCATAACGGGATCGTTCTTGAAATGGCAGCCGAAGAACCAGAGATCCGGCTTCACGTCGAGTTCGGCGCGGATCAGGCCCTTGCCGTATTCACCGCCGTTCTCGGTAATTTCCGTGATCCGGTCGAACATCAGCATCGGCGGCAGCGGCAGTTGGGCGTTGCCGGGGCCGAACAGTTCGCCGCGGCCGCAGGCCAGCAAATCCTCGTATTCATACCCGTTGCGCCGATCCAGCATCGTATTCAGCCTCTCTGATGTCCCGATGGAGCGCTTCGAGCGAACCGGACCCGTTTCCCCGCGGGAGAACATTTGTTTCCCGCAAATAGGCGCTACTTAGGGTGCAAACGGCAATAGCCTCTGCCGAATTCGCATATGTGGTCCGCGCGCTCTGTAACATAGGCCTGCCGACCCCGCAAAGCGCTGGAAAAGGTCAAAATCGGCACGCCGGACGCCTGGTTCCGCTTTAACCTTGGGCCGGTTCTAGTTGCGAAAAACTTGCATCTACCTGATTTCCTTTTATATTGGGCAAGATTATTGCCAGAGTTAGCTGCGTGGTGCCTCAAGTGGACATGAACGACGAAGCCCAGACCTTGAACGACGACGGTCTTGATCCGGCCGCCCGGGCTGCCGGTCACCAACCGGCGCTCACCGGCTGTCCTTGGCACGACGTCAACGAAATGCTGCAGGCCGCCGGCCTCCGGCCCACGCGCCAGCGCATGGCGCTGGGCTGGCTGCTGTTCGGCAAGGGTGCGCGGCATTTGACCGCGGAAATGCTGTACGAGGAAGCGACGCTCGCCAAGGTTCCGGTGTCGCTGGCCACCGTCTACAACACCCTCAACCAGCTCACCGACGCCGGTCTGCTGCGACAGGTCAGCGTCGACGGCACCAAGACCTATTTCGACACCAACGTCACGGCGCACCACCACTTCTATCTCGAGAACAACCACGAGCTGGTCGATATCCCCGATCCGCATCTTGTGCTCTCGAAGATGCCGGATGTGCCGGAAGGTTACGAGATCGCCCGCGTCGACATGGTCGTGCGGCTGCGCAAGAAGCGCTGACGCGCCTTGCTCGTCGTCCCTGCGAACGCAGGGGCCCATAACCACAAATGCCCGTTGATTGAAGAAGGCGTCTACGCGCTTGCCATCACCGATGGGCCGCGGCGTATGGGTCCCCGCGTGCGCGGGGACGACCACTGGAGATATTTTACCTCAATCCACCTTCTCGTCGGCGTAGACACCCCACAGCCGCTGCTGTTCGATCCAGCCGTCAAAGCCGTTGCCGGTGACGCGGCACCAGCCCGAATAGCATTTCTTGACCTGGGCGACGACGCCGGCCTGCAGGCGCGCCGCCACGGCGCTGCCCCGATCGGCGCGATCGTAGAGCGGCGCAAGCTCGTCCTTGGTCTTCATGGTGACGACCGCGGTGCGGCGCCCCGACAGCAGCGAATGATAGACCCAGCCCTCGGCGCCTTCTGAGTCGCGCACGCGGCGCCAGTTCTCGAATTCGGCTGTGATCTCGACCGGCAGGCCGGATCGGGTATAGATCCAGGCGACGTCATTTTCCTTGGTCGGACCGGCTCTGACATTTACATGGTCGGATTTGAGGCTGACATATCGCGGCACCGGCAGGCCGCTTGTCGTGATGGCCGAATCCTTGGCCGAAAACCCTGTGCTGACCGATGCGACAAGCCAGCACCCCGCTAGCACCGCCATCGAACAGAAACGCCCCAACGCCATCAACTCGTCTCCTGCCGAGCTTCCCAACTCAAATTCTTCGAGTTGAACCGCTCGCTAACGCCCGAAAAACCCCAAACCCCTGTGCCGCGCTTTGGTCGCCCCCCCGGATGTTCGACCTCCGAGGGGTTCTTGTCTTGGCCCGGCCTTCTGATAGAGAGGACGGAACGTTGAGAACAAGAACGCCCGAATTTTCCGCTGAAAATCCGTGGCAAGTATTTGGGAACCCAAGGACTTGCCGGAGGAAACAGCGGGACACCGGGACCGCGCGGCACCCGCAGTGTCGAACAACCGGGTTAATGAGGTCTGAACGGCGAGCTCTGGCGACCCATTGCCTCATGAGAGCAGTACATGTCGGTTAAGAAAAAGCCTCTCGTCGTCGTCACCCGCAAGCTGCCGGACTCGATCGAGACCCGGATGCGCGAACTGTTCGATGCGAGGCTCAATCTCGACGATACGCCGATGACACCGGAGCAGCTTGCCGAAGCCGCGCGCTCGGCCGACGTGCTGGTGCCGACCGTCACCGACGTGGTCAACGAGGAGATGCTCAAGCATCCCGACTGCAAGCTGCGCATGATCGCCAATTTCGGCAACGGCGTCGACAATATCGACGTCACCGCGGCGCATGCGCGCGGCATCACGGTAACCAATACGCCGAAGGTTTTGACCGAGGACACCGCCGACATGACCATGGCGCTGATCCTCGCGGTGCCGCGCCGGCTGATCGAGGGCACCTCAATCCTGACCGAGGGCAAGAACTGGCCGGGCTGGTCGCCGACCTGGATGCTCGGCCACCGGATCGGCGGCAAGCGCCTCGGCATCATCGGCATGGGCCGCATCGGCCAGGCCGTTGCGCGCCGGGCGCGCGCCTTCGGCCTGCAGATCCACTATCACAACCGCCGCCCCGTGGCCCCCGTGATCGCCGAGGAACTCGGCGCGACCTATTGGGAAAGCCTCGACCAGATGCTGGCGCGGATGGACATCATCTCGGTCAACTGCCCGCATACGCCGGCGACGTTCCATCTGCTCTCGGCGCGGCGGCTGAAGCTGATCCGGAAAGACGCCTATGTGGTCAACACCGCACGCGGCGAGGTCGTCGACGAGGACACGCTGATCAAACTGATCGAAAGCGGCGATATCGCCGGTTGCGGCCTCGACGTCTACGAGCACGAGCCCGCGGTCAATCCGAAGCTGGTCCGGCTCGCCAAGGCCGGCAAGGCGGCGCTGCTGCCGCATATGGGTTCGGCCACCATCGAAGGCCGCGTCGAGATGGGCGAGAAGGTGATCATCAATATCCGCACCTTCCTCGACAACCACAAGCCGCCGGACCGCGTCCTGCCCAGCATGCTGTAGGTGGTCGTCCCGGCTCAGGGCCGGGACGACGATGGATTGGTTGCGCGGCTACGGCTCATTTGCCTTTCCGCCGCTCGCGCTTGCGCCATTCGGCGACAAAGGCCACGAACGCGGCGAGTGCCGGCGGAGGCTGGCGGCGGCTCGGGTAATACAGAAACGGGCCCGGAAACGGCGCGCACCAGTCGTCGAGCACGCTGACCAGCGCGCCGGACTTGATCCCATAGCGAACATAGCCTTCGAACGTCAGCCAGAAGCCGGTGCCGTCATGGACGGCGCGCAGCGCGAGGCCAAGATAAGTCGCGACCAGCTTTGCCGGCGGCGAGACCTTTACGACACGGCCCGCCTTCTCGAACTCCCAATCGAGCATCGCACCGCTGCCGAAGCGGGTGCGGATGCAGGCGTGCTCCAGCAGATCCTTCGGATGTTTCGGCCGGCCATGCTGCGCGACATATTCGCGCGAGGCCACCACCGCGTAGCGCTGCGGCGCGCCGAGAGAGATTGCGATCATGTCCTGCGCCAGATGCTCGCCATAGCGCACGCCGGCGTCGAAGCCTCCAGCCACGATGTCGACGAACGAGCTTTCGCCGACGATCTCCAGATCGATGTTGGGATGAGCCGCAAGAAACGGCGCGACCATCGGCGCCAGCACCAGATCGATCGCCGGCGGCGGCGCGTTGATGCGCAGACGGCCCGACGGCACCGCCCGCAAGCCGCGCACCTGATCCAGCGCCTCGCCGACATCCGATAGCGCAGGCCCAACGCGGGCCAGCAACAGTTCGCCGGCCTCGGTGAGCGCAACGCTGCGCGTGGTGCGGTTCATCAGGCGGACGCCGAGCCGCTCCTCCATGTCGCGCAGCCGCTGGCTGAGGCTCGAGACGGAGACGCCCTGCTCCACCGCGGCGCGGCGGAAATTCCGCGTGCGCGCCACGGCGACGAATGCATCGAGGTCGCGGAGGTCGAAATCCTTCATTGTTCAATAGATTGAACAAGCCGTTTCAAATTGTCCAGCTTATCGCTTCAATCGGGAGGGTGCATATCAGCCTCGTCATCAGGGCGCGAACCCGCCACCGATCTTCGAGGAGAACCAACATGGAACAACGCAAACTCGGCACCACCGGCCCGAACGTCTCCGCCATCGGCCTCGGCTGCATGGGCATGTCGGACTTCTACGGTACCGCGGACCGCAGCGAGAGCATCGCCACCATCCATGCCGCGCTCGATGCGGGGATCACCCTGCTCGACACCGGCGACTTCTACGGCATGGGCCACAATGAAATGCTGATCGGTGAGGCGCTCGCCAGTCGCAGCCGCGACAATCTGCAGATCAGCGTCAAGTTCGGGGCGCTGCGCGATCCCGTGAAGAACTGGCTGGGCTATGACAGCCGCCCGGCGGCGGTAAAGAATTTTGTCGCCTATTCGCTGCAGCGGCTCCGCGTCGAGACAATCGACATCTACCGGCCGGCGCGGCTCGATCCGGATGTGCCGATCGAGGAGACGATCGGCGCCATGGCCGACATGGTGAAGGCCGGCTGGATCAGGCATATCGGCCTGTCGGAAGTGAGCGCGGAGACCATCCGGCGCGCGCATGCGGTGCATCCGATCAGCGATCTGCAGATCGAATATTCCCTGATCTCGCGCGGCATCGAGGACAACATCCTGCCGACCTGCCGCGAACTCGGCATCGGTGTCACCGCCTATGGCGTGCTGTCGCGCGGGCTGATCAGCGGACACTGGACCGCGGAACGGGGACTGAAGGATTTTCGCGCGATGAGCCCGCGCTTCCAGGCCGGCAATCTCGACGCCAATCTGGCGCTGGTGGAATCGCTGCGCAGGATCGCCGGCGATCTCGGCGCATCGCCGGCCCAGGTTGCGATCGCCTGGGTCGCGGCCCAAGGCAGGGATATCGTGCCGCTGGTCGGCGCACGCCGCCGCGACCGTCTTTCGGAGGCGCTCGGCGCGCTCGACGTGAAACTGAATGATGCGCATCTCGCCGCGCTGGCAAAGGCGTTCCCGCCCGGCGTCGCGGCAGGCGCGCGCTATCCGGACTCGCAGCTCGCGCACATGGACAGCGAGAAGCGGTGAGAGCGAGCGGGAAAGCTCGTCCTATTATCGGCGCGATGGCGCTCGTGGCGGCACCCCCACCCCGACCCTCTCCCGCAAGCGGGAGAGGGAGAGCAGCGCGTCGCATGGCGTCCAAGGCGCTCGATCGCCTAATTTGTTCGGCGGTTGAAATTCAATCCTTGCCGCAAGCGCTGAACGACTCCCTCTCCCGCTTGCGGGGGAGGGCCGGGGTGGGCGCAGCCACTCGGGGACTCTACGCTGCGTAACCGCTCAGATCGGTGATGACAGGAGCATCGCCGTTGAGCGGATTGGCCGGATCCCGCGCATAGCGCAGGGTTTCAAAGCGCATCGCGCGGGCATCCACCATCACGAGCCGGCCGACCAGGCTCTCGCCGAAGCCGACGATTTCGCGGATCGCTGCCAGCGCCATCATCGAGCCCAGCATGCCCGCCAGCGCGCCCATCACGCCGGCCTCGGCGCAGGCCGGCACTGTGCCGGGCGGCGGCGGCTCGGGAAACAGGCAGCGATAGGTCGGGTTGAACTGTCCGTCGGGGCCCTGCTCATGCGCGCGGATCGTGGTCAGCGATCCGTCGAACTGACCCAGCGCCGCGGTGATCAGCGGCGTGCCGGCAAGGAAACAGGCATCGGACACCAGATAGCGGGTTTCGAAATTGTCGGAGCCGTCGAGCACGAGATCGTAACCGCCGATCAGCGACATTGCGTTCTTCGCATTCAGGCGCACCGCATGCGCCTCGAAATGAACGTGCGGATTGAGCGCGTAAATCGCGCTGGCCGCGCTGTCGACCTTGCGCCGTCCGATATCGGGCGTGGTGTGGATGATCTGGCGCTGCAGGTTTGACAGCGAGACCAGATCGTCATCGACCACGCCGAGCGTGCCGACACCGGCGGCAGCGAGGTACATCAGCACGGGCGCGCCGAGGCCGCCGGCGCCGATCACCAGCACGGAGGCTTCCTTCAGCGCCGTCTGGCCGGGGCCGCCGACTTCGCGCAGCACGATGTGGCGGGCATAGCGTTCGAGTTCATTGGCCGTCAGCATGGTCGTGTTGCTTCCACTCTCTGCAGTGCGGCTATCATATCCTCATGGTGAGGAGCGCGGAACGCGCGTCTCGAACCATGAGGCCCCGATTTCGCCCGTAGCCATCCTTCGAGACGGCCGCTTCACGGCCTCCTCAGGATGAGGATCTCGGCCAATCGATCGAACCGGAGCGCGGTTGGTGCCGACCAAGCAGATGTGCTTATTTGGCCGGATATCAATGATCGCTCCCCCTTCCACGCCTGCATTCTCCCGGATTTGTCATGAGATCGGTGTTTTCGGCAACATTGGCCTCGGTTTTTGCGCTTGGGGCATCGGCGGCGCAGGCGCAGATGACGACACCCTCCCCGGAATTTCCGATCCGCAGAACCAGGGCGGTGCTGCTGCCGTCAGCAGCGTCAAGGCGTCGGTCGCCCGGTTCGACGGCGGCCATGACGTGGCGCGGACACCGGCGCCGGCGGCCCAGGCCGTGCTGGTGACGTCAGAAACGGTGCGCCATTTCCTCGAGGCCAACGGCGTCAACGCCACAGGCGGATCCCCGGACGCCAGGGCGTCCGTGGTCCGCGTGATCTGTGTGCGGAAGTAGCGGCTGGAGCCTTCTCCGTTCCGATCAAATCGGAACGGGGCTCCGGATTCTTGTTTTGACGCGTTTTCTTGACGCGAACCGGTTCCAGCTTCGCTGGAAAACGCTCTGGCTCAACGGCAATATCGGCTGG
>DATCXE010000288.1:0-2921 GCA_036565985.1 Bradyrhizobium sp. | reverse complement strand
GAAATAGCGCCGCTTCTCGCGAAGCTGCTTGGAGGTGAGAATGCCGATCCGGCCCAGCAGCGTCAGGATCACGGGTAGCTGGAAGGCGACGCCGAAGGCGAAGATGAGCGACATCATCAGCGAGAGATATTCGCCGACCTTGGGCAGCAACTGGATCTGCGCCGTCTCGTCGCTGCCCATCTGCTGCATGCCGAGCGAGAACCGCACCAGCATCGGCAGCACCACGAAATAGACCAGCAGCGAGCCGAGCACGAAGAAGAACGGGGTGGCGATCAGATATGGCAGGAACGCACCGCGCTCGTGCTTGTAGAGGCCCGGCGCCACGAACTTGTAGATCTGCGTCGCCACGATCGGGAACGAGATGAAGGCGGCGCCGAACAGCGCGAGCTTCAACTGCGTCAGGAAATATTCCAGCAGCGCCGTGTAGATGAATTTCGAATTCTCGGCGCCCGCAACCCAGACGAACGGCCAGACCAGCACGTTGTAGATCTGCTTGGCGAAGAAGAAGCAGAAAATGAAGGCAATGCCGAAGCCGAGCAGTGCCTTGATCAGCCGCGAGCGCAGCTCGATCAGGTGATCCATCAGCGGCGCTTTGCTGGCCTCGATGTCTTCGATGGTCATGACGCTTTGGCGTCCTTGAGAATGTCGGGCGCGGCGGGTGCGGTATCCTGCGCCACGGCCTGCGCTTCACGCGTGATCGCCAGCGGCTCCGAAGCCGCAGGATGCGCCTCGGCCTCGACGAAGGTCTCTGGCGTCGGCGCGGCGGGTGTCGTCGGCACGATCGGCTCGCCGATCGCGGACGCCACCTGTGCATCGACGGGCTCGTCCGTGACTGGCTTATCGATGGCCGGCTTGTCGATATCGCCGATCTGCAGGGCGTCGCTGACGTCCTTTTGCAGCGAGGTCATGAGGTTGCCCGGTGAGGCCCCCGTCGCGATATCCTTGACCTCGTCAAAGCTCTTCTTGAGGTCGGCCATTTCGGCCTCGCGCATGGCTTCCTGGAACTGGCCCTGGAATTCGGACGCCATCTTGCGCGCCTTGCCCATCCATTGCCCGACCATGCGAAGCACGCCCGGCAGCTCTTTCGGGCCGATGGCGATCAGCGCGACAACCGCGATGACGACCAGTTCACTCCACCCGATGTCGAACATGAATTCTTCCGCTCGCGCGAGACAGCCGCGCCCAAATCCTTATCTACCAAGATTTGGGGCGGGTCGCGCCTTTTCTCAATCGGCGTTCTTCAACCGATGCCGGGTCCTGGATGCCGGGTCCAGGACGCTAGGTACAAGAGGCCCGGTCCTGGATGCCTGATCTAGACAGCCTTGCTGCCGACATCCGTCCGCGCCGCCGTCGGCGTCGCATTGTTGTGATCGATGGTCTTCACCGGCTCGGCGGGCTTTTCGGCCCCGGACTTGTCATCGTCCTGCATGCCCTTCTTGAAGGCCTTGATGCCCTGCGCGACATCGCCCATCAGGTCGGAAATCTTGCCACGGCCGAACAACAGCAGGACCACTGCGATCACGACGATCCAGTGCCAAATGCTAAGCGAACCCATCCTGCAACCCTCCAAAAAGAGACGGCCGGAAGCCGGCCAAGCTTTGGCGGAAGGTAGGCCCGGGAGGTGTCAAAAACAAGGACCCAAGCCGCGGCAAATCGCTGTCGCGGCTACGTATTATTGCTATCATTAACCCCGCTTGGCGGAACGGCTGGCGCAGATTCGGAATCGGCTTCCGCGCCCTCTTCGGGTTCGGCGGCGGGCGCGAGCAACAGTTCCAGGCTGTCGCCGGCATCCAGCGGGTCCTCGTCCTCGCGCAGTGCCACGTCGTCCGACGGCGTCGGCACGCTGAATCCGGAGGGCAGCCGCGAATCCAGGAGCCCCGTACCCTTGAGCTCTTCCAGGCCCGGCAGATCGCCCAGCGCCTCCAGGCTGAACTGCGACAGGAAACCTTCCGTCGTCCCGAAAGTCAGCGGCCGGCCCGGCGTCTTGCGGCGGCCACGGGGGCGGATCCAGCCGGTTTCCAGCAGCACGTCCAGCGTTCCCTTTGACGTGATCACGCCGCGGATTTCCTCAATCTCGGCGCGTGTCACGGGCTGGTGATAGGCGATGATCGCAAGCACCTCGATCGCCGCGCGCGACAGCCGCCGCGTCTCGGTGCTTTCCCGCGTCATCAGCCACGACAGGTCGCCGGCGGTCCGGAAGGTCCACTTATTGGCGACACGAACGAGATTGACGCCGCGGGGGGCGTATTCCGCCTGCAATTGCGCCAATGCCTCCTTGACGTCGACGCCATCGGGCATCCGCTTGGCGAGCGTCGCCGTGTCGATCGGTTCAGCCGAGGCAAACAGCAGCGCTTCGAGCAGCCGCAATTCCTCCGGCCGCGCCACGGGCTCGGTCGCTTCGTCGGCGGGACGATCCTCGGCTTCTTCCATGCGCTTTTCCGCCAGACTTGCCATGGCAGGGTCTCCTTCCACTTACTCGACCGACAGATCCGGCGCGGACATCGCCCCGGACGTTTGCGGCGGACGCTTACGAAAATACAGCGGCGCGAACGCCTCTTTCTGATTCAGTTCCATCTCGCCTTCCCGCACCAGTTCGAGGGCCGCGGCAAAGCTCGATGCAAACACCGTCGCTCTCTGCGAGGGGTCGACGATGTAGCTGAGCAGGTAGTCGTCGAGACAGCTCCAGTCCCCGGACTCGGCCATGCCGACCAGCCGCTCCAGCGACGCGCGCGCCTCGGCCAGCGACCACACCGTGCGCTTGGCCAGATGCACGGTCGCGAGCACACGCTGCTGCCGCTGCGCCGAATAGGCCGAGAGCAGATCGAACAGGGTTGCCGTGAACTTCGGGTGACGAATTTCGGCGATCGATTCCGGATTGCCGCGCGGGAAGATATCGCGCTGGAACTGCGGCCGGTTCATCA
>DATCXE010000271.1:0-2774 GCA_036565985.1 Bradyrhizobium sp. | reverse complement strand
CGCGATTTCGGGAGGTGGCGCGCCCGATGTATCGGAGGCGCGCCAGACCACGACGCCGCCGGTCTCGTTGAACTTCGCAACCGACAGCCACGGGGTCCGTTGCGGCGTGGCGTCCAGCAAAAGATGCGGGCGCCCCCTGTCCATCGCGATGATGGTCGCAAGCTGGGGATCGCCGGTCACCGCGCGCAGCCGCTGATTGGTTCGCCGTTCGAAACTGTCGCCGAAGAAATGCGCGATGGCGTTGGCCGGCATCGAGGTCGGCACTTCCGTGTTGCCGGTCCACGGTTGGAAGAACGTGACCGCGATCACCGCAAGCGCCGGCGCCACCAGCGTCGCTGCCCAGACCGAACGCAACAGGCGCTGACGCCGCAGATAGATGAGATCGCCGGTCGCCACGATCACGGCAAGTCCGGACATCAGGAGCGCCACGCCCGCGCCTCCCACGACGCGATCGAGATTGAACAGTCCTCCGAGCAGGCTTCCGAGCAGCGCCGGCGCGATGGCGAAGAAATAGACGAATTCGCGCGCCAGGGGATCGACGGGCGGGCGATAGATGATCGGCGCTTCCTCGGCGTTGCGGACGAACCAGGCCGAGTTGAGGACGACCAGCACCACGATGCCCAGCATCGCGAGCCCGAGGCCCGCCAGCAGCGTACCCCATTGCATGGCGCGCGCGCCGATTTCCGATATCGCCGGCCACGACGGCATGGCGAGCGCATCGGCGCGGAGCAGCCAGATCAGATAGGGCAGGACCAGAACGACGATCACGAGCAGTGCATAGAGCGGGTCGAGCGACATCAGCGTGCGCCGCCCCCGCGGCGTGGCGACGGCAAATCCGGCCAGCAGCAGAAGCAGCCCGATCGCGGCCGATGTCGTCAAGAGCAACAGCCCGGCTTCGATCGACCAGGCAAACCACGCGCTACGGCGATTCTGGCCGATCAATTGCCAGGAATGCAGCAGCAGCAACGCCCAGAGCGGACGCGCCAGCACCAGCGGGCCGAACTCGGCGCCGGGCGCGCTGAACGCCACGACCGTCAGGGAAAGCAGCACCGCAAGCACCGCCTGCTGCCCGCCGACAATCGCGCGCGCCAGGTGATAGAAGGTCAGGAAGGTGACGACGGTGCAGATCTGCGCCAGCAGATAGACGCCGAACATGTGATTGCCGGCCGCACGGAACGCGATGTCGGCAAACCAGGATGCGAGCGGTGGACCGAGGTCGGTTCCGACCTGGTATTCGCGGCCGAACGCCAGCAAGGTCGCCACATCGCCGGGCGGACTGCGATAGAGCAGCACCGGCAGGATCAGCCAGAGCCCGGCCTGGAGCAGCACCACGAGCCAGACCACCAGCCGCGGCCGGGCGCGGATCAGTTCGACAACGAGCGAAGTGAAGCGCATGAAATATCCGAGATGCCCGGGCTCGAGCCCCCTGCCCGAGGATGTTTGATAGAGCCCACCAACCGCGGAGGCAACCATCGCATGTTCACGCATGGCGATTGCCGTTCGCTGCGGCAAAACGCGCCGAACAATCGTGTCTCAAACGGCGGCAGAAACCTCGGATGCGATTGCTGTTTCCGCCGCAAACAGGTCGGCTTCGCGTTCGACCGTCTCTGGAAAATGCTTCAGTCTCGCCGCAATCACGGGAGCGAAGAATCGGCGGTGGTGGACGCTCGGTCCGAGCCGATCCAGCGCCTCACGATGTTCCGGGACCGCGTAGCCCTTATGGGTCTCAAAACCATAACCCGGACAATCCAGCGCCAGCGCGCACATCAGGCGGTCGCGCGTCACCTTGGCGACGATCGATGCCGCCGCGATCGACATCACGATACCATCGCCGCCGATCACGGCGTCACAGTCGCAGGGCGCGTCGACCTTGTCGCGGCCATCGACGAACACATGCTGCGGCATCTCCGGCAGCGCACGGACGGCGCGCGCCAGCGCCCACAGCGAGGCACGCAGGATGTTGTCGCGATCGATGCGCGCGGGCGAGGCAAAGGCGACGGCGAATGAAGACGTTGCGCAGATCTCCTCGAACAGTTCCTCGCGCCGCTCGGCGGTCAGGCGCTTGGAATCGTCGATGCCCTTCGGGATTCGCTTCGGGTCCAGCACGACGGCGGCGGCCACCACCGGTCCCGCCAACGGCCCTCGCCCGGCTTCATCGCAGCCGGCGACCGGCCAGACGCCGCGCTTGATCAGCGCCCGCTCACGGCGAAAGCTCGGCGGGGCGACCGCGATCACGCCCTTCGGCGGTTTCGCGTCTTCCCTGCTGGCCTTCTTGCCTGATTTCTTGTCTGACTTGTCCCGAATCATGCGGGGATGGTGCTCGAAACGCGCAAGCCCGCGCAACCGGGAACCGGGCGCAATTCCTATTATTCATGCTCTATCCACGTCATTGCGGGGAGCAACGCGACGAAGCAAACCACGCCTCTTGCGCGGAGGTATGGATTGCTTCGCTACGCTCGCAATGACGATGCAAATACCGGCGCTTCCCTAGAACAAGCTCAATTGCTGTCCGCTCCGCTTCGGCCTGACAAAATGGTCGGTCGTCAATTTCGGACGGCGCTTGTTGAGGCCAAGCTTCTCGCAGGCGATTTCGAAGCGGCGGCCGATCATCCAGGCCATCGGACCGGTCCCCTTCATCCGCGTCCCCCATTGCGAGTCGTAGTCACGGCCGCCGCGCATGTCGCGGATCAGCGTGAAGACGTGGCGATAGCGGTCGGGATAGTTCGCCATCAGCCATTCGCGGAACAGGTCGCGCACCTCGAGCGGCAGGCGCA
>DATCXE010000262.1:0-3100 GCA_036565985.1 Bradyrhizobium sp. | reverse complement strand
AGATGAAGCGCTAGCTCCGGCGTCAGCCGCTTGTTGCGCGCCGAAAGCCGTTGCGCCGCCTCCTCGATCGTCTTGAACGCACTGGATTGATGCTCCGAGATACGGTCGAGTTGGCCGATCCAGCGCGACATCTGTTCATGGAACGCCGCAGGTTGCGAGTTCGACAGGAACGCGCCATCAAGCACCGCCAGTCGCGATACCCGGTCGGGATAGGTGCCGGCATAGACCAGCCCCACCATTCCGCCCATCGAATGACCGACGATCGCAGCATCCCGCAGTTCGGCAAAACGCATCAGCCGGGTGAGGTCATAGACATTGTCGGACAGGCTGTAGCTGCTTCCCTTCGCCCATTCGGAGTCGCCGTGCCCGCGCAGGTCCGGGGCCACGATATGGAAATGCGGCTGCAATTCTCGCGCGATCGCATCCCAGTTGCGGCAATGGTCGAGCCCGCCATGGATCAGGACCAGCGGCGGCGCGGTTTCGTTGCCCCAGTCGGCATAGTGCAGCCGCAGCCCCTGGGACTCGTAAAAACGCGCTGCCGGTTCGGCCATTGCTGGATTTTTATCGCGGATGTGGTGCACTATTTCGGCGGAAAGCCGAACGCGCGCTCGAAGCGCTTCACATAGGCCGGCCACACCTCGGGATTGACGATGCGCGGCGGGCGCTTGCCGTCAAGGGCACCGAGGATCTGTTCTGCGGCGATCCTACCCATGTTCACTCGCGCTTCCTGCGTCACGCCGGCTGTGTGCGGGCTCGCCAGCACGTTGTCGAACTGCAGCAACGGATGGTCCGGCGGCGGCGGCTCCTTGTCCCAGACGTCGAGGCCGGCGCCTGCGATCCGCTTGTCGCGCAACGCGTCATAAAGCGCCTCCTCGTCATGAATGAAGCCGCGCGCCGTGGTGATGAAGAACGCGTGCGGCTGCATCAGCGCGAACTGGCGAGCGCCGATCATGCGGCGATTGTCCTTGCTCAGGGGACAGGAGATCGAGACGAAATCCGAACGCTTCATCAGATCGTCGAGTTCGACCTTCTCCGCACCCCGCGCGGCGATCTCTTCAGCGGTCAGATAGGGGTCGTAGGCGATCACCTTCATGTGCAGAAGGCCCTTGCACAGTTCGGCGATGCGGCGGCCGACATTGCCGATGCCTACGATGCCGATGGTCTTGCCCTGCGCCTCGTTGCCCATCAGCGCGTTGCGGTTGACGTTGGCTTCGCGCCGCAACGCACGGTCGGATTCCAGGATGCGCTTGGACAGCGTCAGCAGCATGCCGAGCGCGTGTTCGGCGACCGAGTTGGCGTTGCCGCCGGACTGATTGACGACGAGCACACCCGCCGCCGTGCAGGCGTCGACGTCGACGGGGTCGAAGCCGGCGCCGTTCGACGACACGATCAGGAGGTTCGGCGCGCGCTTCAGCAGATCCTGATGGACATGGAAATGTGGGGCGATCTCGTCGCGCGCGGCGCCGACCTGGTAGGCATGCGCCGCCGACAGGATTGGCGCTGCGACCGCATCGGGGCTTTCGTTCTCCAGCCGGTCGAGCCGCACGTCGGGACGCGCCTTGAGGATATCGGCATAGATCTCGTTGGCGAGATATTTGACATAGAACACGCGCTTGTTGTTGACGGTCATTTCTCTGGGCAACTTTCAGTTCGGGAAATCGTGGAGTTTCGCTGCATCGTTGGACATGGCGCGTTCGCCATGGTCAGGGTACGACCTGGGTGGGAAGCGTCGTCCAAACGGGCATCGCGCCCAATAACACGCCTGGCGGCGCTGACAAGACTGCCGTCCGGACCCATCTGGCCATGGCACCCCCTCCCCGGTTTTCTTGTCGCTCTTATTGCATGGCCCGGGGGCTTGCAGCACCGGCAAAGCCTGCAGATCACGGTAACGACATGGCATGTTGACAATCCCGCCGTTGGCGTCAAGTTTCGGCGCTCCAAGGATGATCGCGAACGAGACAATCGTCGCGGAAAGGGAGAGCCAGGATGGCGGTTGCAGAGGAAAAAACCTCGCCCGAGGCCACCGAGAAAAGCTGGCACGGGGTGGTGCTGCAAACGCTCAAACGCAACGACATCCGCCTGGTCCCCTACGTGCCCGACCGCGTCCTGACAACGCTGATCAGGAATTTGCACGCCGATCCGTTTTTCACGACCTTCCCCACCGCGCGCGAGGAGGAAGCGGTCGGTATCGTCTCCGGCGCCTGGATGGGCGGCATGCGGGGCGCGGTGCTGATGCAGACGTCCGGGTTCGCGACGCTGGCCAACATCCTGGCGTCGCTGGCGGTGCCCTACCAGATCCCGCTGATCATGTTCGTGTCCGAACGCGGCACGCTCGGCGAATTCAATTACGGCCAGTCGCTGGTGTGCCGAACGATGCGCCCGGTGCTGGATTCGCTTGCAATGGAGCACCATACCGCCACCCGGCTCGATGAACTCGAGTTCATCGTCGACCGCTCGATCAAGCAGGCCATCACGACCCAGGCACCGGTTGCGCTGATCCTCTCCCCGCTGCTGACCGGCGGCAAAGTCTTCGACAAGTGAGCGCCGCCATGAACACCGCTGCCGACATCCCTGCCCGCAACACCAAGGTCATGAACCGCTTCGACCTGACCTCGCGGCTGGTCGCGAAGCTGAACAACGAGGAAGCCGTGATCGGCGGCATCGGCAACACCAATTTCGACCTCTGGGCCGCCGGACATCGTCCGCAGAATTTCTACATGCTGGGCAGCATGGGCCTCGCCTTCCCGATCGCGCTCGGCGTGGCGCTGGCGCAGCCCAACCGGCGCGTCTTCGCACTCGAAGGCGACGGCTCGCTGTTGATGCAGTTGGGCTCGCTGACGACGATCGCGACGCTGGCGCCAGGCAATCTCACCATGGTGGTGATGGACAACGGCGTCTACCAGATCACCGGCGCGCAACCGACGCCGGGTGCCGCCGTCGCCGACATCGTTGCCATCGCGGTCGCGAGCGGGCTCAGCAACAGCGCGTGGGCGGCGGACGAGGAGGATTTCGAGCGCCTGATCGACCAGTCGATGTCCGCGTCGGGGCCGACCCTGATCGGCGTGCGCATCGACGACAAGCCGGGCACCGGCGCCACCCG
>DATCXE010000258.1:0-3158 GCA_036565985.1 Bradyrhizobium sp. | reverse complement strand
TGGCCGGTAGCGCCGCCGGACAAATCATCGTTTCGGCGCGCGTCGATGATGGGAATGGCAAGGCCGGCAAGCTCTGCCTGTTTCTGGTGCCGCAAGGCACGCCCGGCCTCGCCTCACGCGATTTCGCGCGGCTTGGCGGCGGCCGCGCCTGCAACCTGGAACTCAGCGATGTGCGTCTCCCCGCCGACGCGCTGCTCGGCGACGGCAGCGACGCCTTGCCGGCGATCGAAAGCGTGGTCGATCGCGCGATGGCGGCGCTCGGCGCGGAAGCCGTCGGCATCATGCAGACGCTGCTGGACCAGACGCTCGAATACACCAAGATTCGAAAACAGTTCGGACGCCCGCTGTCCGCCAACCAGGTGATCCGGCATCGGTTGGCCGACATGGCGATGCAATGCGACGAGGCGCGCTCGGTGGCGTTGCGTGCCGCCCTGATGGCGGATGCCGAACCGGTCGCGCGGAGCCGCGCGGCCTCCGGCGCCAAGGCCAAGATCGGCAAATGCGCGCGCTTCGTCGCGGAACAGTCGGTCCAGCTTCACGGCGCCATGGGCGTCACCGAGGAACTCGACATCGGCTCCTACTTCAAGCGGCTGCTCGCCTTCGACACGTTGTTCGGCGGCAGCGCCCATCATTATCGCCGTCATGCCGCCCTGGGCGGCCGTGCGGTCCAGGCATAACGGAGCGCAACATGGATCTTACCTTCAATGCCGAAGAACGCGCCTTCGAGAAGGAAGTGCGCGACTTCATCGCAGCAAATCTCACGCCGGAAATGAAACGCGCCACCGCGCTGACGCCTTCGGTGTTCTCCGATCCCGATATCGGCATGGCCTGGCAGCGCGCCCTGCACAGGAAGGGCTGGGGCGCGCCGGGCTGGCCGGTGGACCATGGCGGGCCGGACTGGACGCCCTCGCAGCGCTGGATATTCGAAGCCGAATGCGCCCGCGCCGGCGTGCCCAACGTGAATGTGATGGGCGTCAAGATGGTCGGCCCCGTCATCATCGGCTTTGGCTCGCCCGAGCAGAAGAATTTCTATTTGCCGCGGATTCTCTCCGGCGAAGACTACTGGTGTCAGGGCTATTCCGAGCCCGGCTCTGGCTCCGACCTCTCGTCGCTGAAGACGCGCGCGGTGCGCGACGGCGACGACTACATCATCAATGGCACCAAGATCTGGACCACCCACGCCCATCACGCCAACCGGATGTTCGCGCTGGTGCGCACCAACGAGACCGAGCGGCAGCAGGACGGCATCTCGTTCATCCTGATCGACATGAAGAGCCCGGGCATCACCACGCGACCGATCCTGACCATCGGCGGCGACCACGAAGTCAACCAGGTGTTCTTCGACGACGTCCGCGTGCCCGTCGCCAATCGCGTCGGCGAGGAAGGCAAGGGCTGGACCTACGGCAAATACCTGCTCGAGTTCGAGCGCGGCGCCGGCATCGCCTCGGCAAAATTGCGCGACGCGCTGAAGACGATTTCGGACCTCGCCGAATCCGAGGTCACCGGCCGCGCCATCGACGATCCCGATATCGCGGTGCGGATGTCCGAGATCGAGGTCGACATCGATACGCTCGAAATGACCGAACTGCGCGTGCTCTCGGCGTTGCAGACCGGACAAAATCCCGGCGCGGTGTCGTCGCTGCTCAAACTGCGCGTCAGCGAAATCCGCCAGGCGGTGACGCGGCTTGGCGTCGAGGTGATCGGCAATGACGGCCTCTATGTCGAGCCGGTGCGTCCGCTCTACCGGCTCAACGAGGCGCCGGGAATCCCGGAAGCGTTGCTGCCGGTGGTGCCGGAATATCTCAACGGCCGCGCGTATACGATCTTCGGCGGCTCGTCGGAGATCCAGCGGGAGATCGTGGCGAAGATGGTGCTGGGACTGTAGATCTTTCCTGTCATTCCGGGGCGCGCGTAGCGCGAACCCGGAATCCATATTGCACCGGAACGTGCGGCCCGATGGATTCCGGGTCTGGCCCTGCGGGCCATCCCGGAATGACGGTGGAGAGAACCAACCCTACCCCGCCGCCTTCGCATCCCTGATCGCCTGCCAGATCTTGGCCGGCGTCAGCGGCGTGTTGAGTTGCTTGATGCCGAGTTCGCTGAGCGCATCCATCACGCCGTTGGTGACGCAGGGCGGGCCGCCGATGGCGCCGGATTCGCCGCAGCCCTTGGCGCCGAGCGGATTGGTGCGGCACGGCGCGGAATCGTCCAGCGTCACGATAATCGGCGGAATGTCGTCGGCGCGCGGCACGCAATAATCCTGGTAGCTCGCGGTCAGCAACTGCCCTTCCTCGCTGTAGGCGACGCCCTCATACAGCGCCTGCCCGATGCCCTGCGCCACGCCGCCATGCACCTGGCCGGTCACCAGCATCGGGTTGACGGCGATGCCGACGTCATCGACCGTGGTGTAGCGCACCACCTTGCTGACGCCGGTTTCGGGATCGATCTCGACCTCGCAGATATGCGTGCCGTTCGGCCAGCTCGGCCCGTCGACTTCACCTTCGGAATCGACGGACAGGCGCGCGCCGTCTTCCTTCTTCGCGATCTCGAACAGGCTGATGCGCCTGTCGGTGCCGACCACCGTCAGCCAGCCGTCGCGATATTCGATGTCCTCGACGGAGGTTTCCAGCACGTTCGAGGCCTTCTCGCGCGCCTTGTTGATCATGTCGTTGGTGGAGACCGCCACCGCCGTACCGCCGACGAACAGCGAGCGCGAGCCGACGCTGCCGAAGCCGGTGGCGAGATCCGTATCGCCCTGCACGACGTCGATCTTGTCCATGGCAATGCCGAGCGTATCAGACACCATCTGGGTGTAGGTGGTCTGCAGACCCTGCCCCATCGCCATGGTGCCGGAATGCAGGACGATGCGCCCCTCCGCCGTTGCGTGCAGGCTGACCTTTTCGGTATGCGCGCGCCCGCCGGTCCATTCGATGTAGCTGGTGAGGCCGCGGCCGTAGAGCAGGCCCTTCTTCTTCGCCGCCTTCTTGCGCGCGGCAAAGCCGTCCCAGTCGGCCAGCTTCACGGCACGGTCGAGCATATGCGCGAAGGCGCCGGAATCGTACACCTGCCCAACGGCGTTGGTGTAGGGCAGTTGCGCGGGCTTGATGTAGTTCACCTTGCGGATGGTGCGCGGATCGATTCCGATCTGCCGCGCGGCG
>DATCXE010000248.1:0-13006 GCA_036565985.1 Bradyrhizobium sp. | reverse complement strand
GGATGAATGCGCCGATCGCCAGCACGTCGTTGCCGACTGCACATTCCAGCCAGTCGCGAAAATCCTTTGACGAGAAGCCGATCGAAACTTCCCCCTCGCGATCGAACCCCGCCGCATAGCCTTGTGTTACGCTTTCCCGGTCATCGATGACGACGAACATGTAGCTGCCCCTGTTTGCCTGAATGGTTGTTGTGGAGTCGAAGCCGGCACGCTCGCTCCGCTTTACTTTGTTCTTACTTACGCGACACAACGGGTACTGCACGACGTGAGGGCTGTTGCGATCAGAGATCGCGCACCAGGTCCCCTCGAAATCCCGCTACCCGCGTACGGGAAGCTGGCTGCAAGACGAGGCGGGCCGGCGAGGTGATGTCCTTCGACGACATTCGATGATTCCTCGCTGCCCATCCGCGTAGCGCGCTCATGCGTCGGCCTGCATGAGTGTGATCCGATGCTCGTACAGCGGATCGCCGTTACAGCGAGAGGAGAGCAACAGCTTGTCACCATCTGCCTCGAGAAAGCCAACTTGGTGTCTCGCTTTGCGCATCATCGCATGTCTCGCATACAGCGAATCGGAACAGTTTCATTACGTCGAAACGGAGCCTCGCCGTCAAGCAATTCAACTAAGCAGTTACTCTGATACAACCACAGGAAGATTGGAAAGCGAGAGAGAAATGTCAGTTCTGAAGTGTCCGCGTCAGCGCTCTGAAATTTTGTCGTTCGACTAACGACTAGAGAGCAAATTGTAGCCTGCCAAATGGCGATGCCGCCGACGAGATTGGGCTCGTCGCCGATTCCTTGGAGAATCGCCGTATATTGCAGCGTTGAAATGGTTTCGATCGAATGCACGGTGCGTTCGCACAACGGAGACAGTGCAGCGGCGTTGCTGGAATGATGTGGTGCCGACTCGATTGGTCTCAGCTTCATGTCGTCACAATCGTCGATGCTGTGCCGGTTATGGCGCTGAAGTCACACCGTCGCGAAAAGGTAGCGGTGCAACTTCTCCGAGAGAGGCGTTCGATGCAAATGAGACGTTAACGCCTGCTGAGCGCGCGGTTCAGAGGAGAGCAATTTGTAAGTTAGTCAATCAGGATGTGATGCAGAGCCCGCGCGTGTAACACGCGTCGTACTGCATGTGTTGCGCCATCATCATGGCATGCCAGATGTAAGCTCCGGAGCGAGCGAGTTGCTGTCGCGATCCAGTACGGCCTGCTCACACGCATGTCAGCGCGCGGGAAGGATGACGCCCTTGCTGGTCAAGACCTGCCAATGGCTGTTCTCGTATTTGATTTCCTCGATGCGCCCGAGGTTCGGGACTTCCTGGCCCAGCACGACTTCGATCACGCCAGGTTGTCCCTCGAGAATGGCGACGCCCTCAAAGGCACGCCGCACGCGCCAACCGGAGATGACCTCGCGCCGTGCGGCTGCGGGCCGGGGCTGCCGCTGAACGGTTCCGGTAATTTCGGTGGCTGGAGCAACCGATGCCGGTCGCGCGGCCTGGGCTTTTTCTTCCGCCAGGCGCTCGATCTTCGTGGCCGACACCGATTGATCCCGATCAACCCGGTCGAGACTTTGAACGATACGGCCAAAACGATCGCTAACGACCTTGTTCGCTGCGTCGAGCGCGGCGCGGTTTGCCGCCAGGTCATTTGACAGGGTGGCCACTGTACGCCGCAGTTGAGCCACTGACTCTCTGATGTTGCGGAGTTCAGCGTCCGACGTTGCGGCGACCGCGGCTGGCCGCAGGTACAAATAGGCCAGGCCGCCGGCGCAGAGAACCGTAGAGATCCCAACCAC
The DNA here is from genome assembly GCA_036565985.1 of Bradyrhizobium sp. Classification (GTDB taxonomy): domain Bacteria; phylum Pseudomonadota; class Alphaproteobacteria; order Rhizobiales; family Xanthobacteraceae; genus Bradyrhizobium. The sequence continues at coordinate 11,212 of DATCXE010000248.1, read as the reverse complement.
CACAGCAAGTGTGATGAAGGGTGTGATCCACGCATGCGACTGCGGTGGTTTGACGACGAGCGTGGCCGGTGGGATCGGCACGCGTGCCTTGGATTTGACGTTCTCTGCGTGCGTTGTGGCGCGCATGCGCTTCAGGCTCGCGAGTGCCTCTTTGGCGAGAAGTTCATCGATCGTGGCTGCGGCGGCGACGTGAGCGCCGGCAGAGATCGGCTTGCTCGCTGCTTGTGGCTGGGAAGCTCCGTTCCTGGTTGCGGCCGCATCGGCGGCCTGCAACTCGGGCGATGAAGTCGGCTTGTCAGTGCTTGCATCGACCATGGCGTTTTTGCGGCGACCAGAGCAAATCGTACGTTGCCAGATAGCAACCGAACCTTGCCCGAGGCCGACGCGGCAGATGTCATCGGCCGATGTGCAAATGAGAGAACACAATCGTGATGCAGAACGAACAATTTGTTTCTTTTTGTAACAAAACAGAGCGTTCTGTAGTTACCTCAATTTATTTTTTCTTGCACAGCGAATGAAAACTCTGGTCCTAGTCTGCGCCGATGGGAATCGATTCGAAATCTTGGGCCGAGAAGTTCGTTGCTGAGTTGACCGTTGAAGGTGAGCGTGTGCCGTTCGAGCGCGTGCTGGCTCATCATCTCGACGAGATCGCAAAACTCCGCGCCACATCGGGCCTCACGTGGCGGAGCCTCGCTTCCCTTCTCGCTCGCGCCGGAGCGCGGCGCGCCGATGGCGGTCTGATATCGGCGGACCAGTTGCGCGTCGGCTACGCAAGGCTGGTGCGCCAGGCGGAGAAGACTTCGCAGCATGGCAATCCGCAGGGCGGCGGCTGAAGCGCGCCGGGTCGAAACTCGCTCACTGGGGCTCGATGCCCGCCCGCTTGATGATGCGCGACCATTTGTCGGTTTCTGCCCGAAGGAAGGCATCGAGCGCCGCGGGCGTGGCGCGTTCTTCCTCGACCGGCGCCATGCTGAGTTCGGCAAACCGGTTGATCAGCGGCGGATCCTTGAGCGCCTTTTGCAGGGTGGCGACGAGCGCATCCACGATCGGCTTCGGCGTATTGCGCGGCGCGTACAGCCCATACCAGGTGGTGACGTCAAACCCGGGTACCCCCGCTTCCGCCGACGTGGGCACGTTCGGCAGGGTGGCCACCCGCTTCTTGCTGGTGATCGCGTAGCCGGGAATGGTGCCGGCCTGGATGTAGGGCGTCGGCCCGGTTGCGGGATCGCAATAGACGTCGATGTGACCCGCGATGATGTCGTTCAGCGCCGGTCCGCCGCCCTTGTAATAGATCGGGGTGAGCTTGGCTTCGATGGCGCTCATGAACATCAGCCCGCAAAGGTGCGAGGCGGAGCCCAGGCCCACATTGCCGTAAGTGACCTTGTCACCCTGGGCGCGCACATGGGCGACCAATTCCTTCAGATCCTTTGCCGGAAAGTTCGCCCGTGCCACCAGCAGCATCGGCACGTCGGTGACGAGCCCGATCGGCGCGAAATCGCCGATCGGATCAAACGGCAGCTTGGCATAGAGCGCAGGTGCCGTTGCCTGGCCGACATGCATCAGCAGCAACGTGTATCCGTCCGGGGCTGCCTTGGCGACGCGATTGGTGCCGAGCGTGCCGCCGGCGCCGACGACATTCTCGATCACGATCTGTTGCTTCAGCGTAGCGCTCATCGATGTTCCGAGCAGGCGCGCGATCACGTCGCCGGGGCCGCCGGCCGAGAACGGAACGACCATGGTGATCGGCCGGTTCGGGTATTCCTGTCCGAAAGCCGGCAGCGCCGGCAACGACAACAGCAGCAACAGCAAGATTCTTTGAACTAACTTCATTGTACTCTTCCACATGCCGCCCGGTCGTTTCCGGACCGGGACTGGTTACTCGTCGGCTACAGCCTTTTCCTTCGGAACAGATGCCTGCTCGATCATGCTGAGCGCGGCGACCGCGGCCGCCTTGACGTGATCGACGCAGCACTGCTCGGCGAGATCGGGATCGCCGCTCTGGATCGCGCGCCAGATCGCGGTCACCTCGCGCAGGCTCTTGTTGATGCGTTTCGGGTGCGACATCGAGGTAATTCGCAACAGCGTGATACGGTCGTGCAGCGGCCTGAGCATTCGCTCGACGAAGGTGTTCTGGCAGCCGCCGATCAGCGCAGCATAGAAATCCGTCTTGGCTTCCAGCGCGGCGGTCAAATCGCCCTCGGCGAATGCCGCCTTCAGCCGCGTAAGTGCATCGCCGATTCTCCGCACCACGTCCGGATCGCGGAGGCGGGCGCATTCGCGGCCGGCAAATCCTTCGAGCACGGCGCGGGCCGCGTATAACTGCTTGGCCTCGTCGAGACTGATGGTGCTGACGACCGGGCCGCGGTGAGGGACCGTGTTGACGAGGCCATCCGCCTCCAGCGCCCGGAGCGCCTCGCGGATGGACGGCCGGCTCACCCCCATCATCTCGCAAAGCTCCCGTTCGACCAGGCGCTGGCCCGGCTTCAGCGTGCCCGACATGATCGCCTCGCGCAGCTTTTGTGCGACCATCGAGCGGACGGTGGGAACGTCCTCGATCCGAAGCGTGGAATGCAGTTCGTCGCGTTTGTCCATTGTCTACCGCCCTGATACCGGCATTGGTTCAATAGCGATTTACGGGCAGAATCATCATCTCCGCAATCTGAACATGCGGCGGCTGGTCCAATGCGAACACGATTGATCGGGCGATATCGGCCGGGTTGAGCGCCAGCTTGAACTGGTCGAAATAGTCCTTCTCCTTGGTGCGGTCGCCGCGGTATCGGGTGAGGATGATGTTGGTCCGGGTGAGGCCGGGCTGCATCTCGGTCACCCGGATCGCCGTCTCCGCGAGTTCTCCCCGGAGCGTTTCGGTGAACATGTGCACGCCGGCCTTGCTGGCGCTGTAGGCGGTCATGTCAGGCACGATGCGAACCGCGTTGATCGAGCTGATATTGACGATGTGGCCCGCGTTCCGCTTCACCATGCCGGGCAGCAGGCTGCGGGTTACCCGCATCAGGCCGATCAGGTTGGTCTGGATGATGGCGGACCAGTCGTCGGCCGCGCCCACATCGAAACGGGTCCGGCCGCCGATGTCGTGCCCGGCGTTGTTGATGAGGACGTCGACCGGCCTGAACGCCTCGGGGATCAGGTCAGGCAGGCGGTCGACGGCCCCGTTGTCCGTAATATCGAGCTGAACCGGGAACGTGTTGTCGCCCATCTCAGCGGCGAACTGACGAAGGGATCCCGGATCCCGGTCGACCAGGACGACCCGCCGCCCGCTATCGAGCAGCGCCCTGGTAATCGCGCGGCCCATGCCGCCGGCCGCTCCGGTCAGGACGACGTTGCGGCCCGATATATCAGACATTGAATCCCTCCATCACGGATCTGTCGTTTGCGCTCATGCGGCGGCCCAGCCCCCGTCGATCGGCAGGGTCGCGCCGGTGATGTCCAGCCCGGCGGGGCTGGCAAGGAAGACGACCATCGCCCCGATGCTTGCCATGGCGATGAACCGTGCGCTCGGCTGCCGCGCCGCCAGATAGTCGCGCGTCGTCTCGTCGATGCTTCGGCCTTCTCGGGCGGCGATCGAGGCGATCTTGTCCTCGATCGCCGGCGTCGGCAGGGTGCCCGGGGAGATCGCGTTGCAGGTAATCCCGGTCGTCGCCGTTTCGATCGCGACCGCGCGGGTCATGCCCAGAATGGCGGTCTTGGTCGTTACGTAATCGATGCGGTCGGCAATGGCGCGGGTCGAGTAGATCGAGGCCATGTTGATGATGCGGCCCCAGCCGCGCTGCTTCATCGCCGGTAATGCAAGGCGGATCAGGTGAAACGGCGCCGACAGGTTGACCGCCAGCGCTTCGTCCCATCGTTCCGGCGCGAAATCCTCGACCGGCGCAAAGTGGCGGACCACGGCGTTGTTGACAAGGATGTCGATCGCCCCGTGCCCGAGCAGGTCAGCCATCATGGTTTCGATGGATGGGCGCTGCGACAGGTCTACGGCAACGCTCGTGACCTCGACGCCGAAGCGGGACCGAAGCTTGTCTGCCGTCTCCCTGGGTTCCGCGAGGTCATGAAGGATGATATCGGCACCCGCGCCGGCAAGGCTTTCCGCCACGGCCAGTCCCAGTCCCGCCGTCGCCCCGGTCACGAGTGCCCGCTTTCCCTTCAGCATAGCGGTCGGGTCCTCCGTTACTTCTTCTGATCCAGCTCCGCGAACACTTCCTTGGCGTTACGGAAAGCGTCCACGCCGGCCGGCACGCCGCAATAAATTGCGACCTGCATGAACACCTCGCGTATTTCCTCGCGCGTGGCGCCGTTGGTCAGCGCGCCCCGAACGTGGGTCTTGAGTTCGTGCGGGCGATTGAGCGCGCACAGCATTGCGAGGTTGAGGAAACTGCGGGTCTTGTGCGTAAGGCCATCGCGGCCCCAGACGTAACCCCAGCAATATTCCGTCGTGAGGTCCTGCATCGGTCGATTGAAATCGTCGGCCGTCGCAATGGCCTTGTCGACGAATTCGTCACCGAGGACGCTTTTGCGAATCTTGAGTCCCCGGTCGTAGGTTGCCTTGTCCATGATGATATCCTTGTAGCTATCGATGAGACGCTGTTTCTCGTGCTAATTCTTGGGCCAGAACGGCTGGGCCAAAGCCAGTTGCGGCGGAAAAACGGTGACGGGAATGCCGGATTGCCATTGCACGATGGTCATGCCGGCGCCAACGCGGCGGCCTTTTTCGTCGAACTTGATCTCGCCGAGCGGGTAGTATTTCGAGGGGCCTCCGTCCATCGTGCGCAGCGCGTCGGCGACCGCCACGCGGTCGGCCTTGCCGGCTTTTTCGAGCGCGTCCTTGATGATCCACATGTCGCCGTAGGTGGAGATCGCGTTCTGCGTCATCCATGGCTCCTTGTAGCGCGACTTGAGTTCGGCGATCAGTGCCTCGTGGCCCTTGGCGCCCCAGCTTGCGACGCAGGTGAGCACGCCCTGCAGCAGTTCCGGGCTGACGGTCTGCAGCATATCGGGCTCGGCGATTGCGATGCCGAACGAGATCGTCGGAACTTTCCCCTGTCCGAGGCCGAACTCGTTCATCTTCTCGAGCAGCAGCTTTGCGTCGGAAATCACGGTCGGCAGGAAGAAGAGCAGGTCCGGCTTTGCCGCGCGGACTTTCTGGACCAACGAGGTGGCGTCGGCGAGTGGCGGGGTGAAGGTTTCATCGACGATCAGCTGCAGCCCGTTTTCGGCGAGCAGGCCTTCCCTCATCGACTTCGCCGAGGCGATCGATGCACCGGTGTTGTCGGTGATGATCGCTACCGTCTTGGGCTTCTTGCCTGAAGCGGTTTCCGCCAGCTTCACGATCTGGGGCAGGGCCTGCTTGGCCTGCGAGCCCGCGGTCGCAGATGTCTGGAACACGTACTTGAAACCGCGGTCGGTGATCAGATCGGAGTAGGAGAGGGTGAGCACCGGCAGATTGGCGCGTTCGGTCACCTCGGTGACCGCGAGCGTGAACGAACTCAGATAGGCGCCGCTCGCCGCCATCAAATCAGGCTCCTGTGCCACCATGCGCTGGGCGGCGTTCTTCGCCTTCTCGGTGGTGTCGCCGGAATCAAGGACAACGAGTTTGAGCCTGGCTCCGCCGAGCGCCTTGACGCCGCCCTGCGCGTTGATGTGATCGACCGCCATCTCGGCGCCGTGGCGCATTACCAGCCCCGGCCGCGCATAGAGGCCGGAGACCGGCACCAGCAGTCCGACCTTTACTTCGGCTGGCGCCTGCGCCCATGCACGGGACGCCATCAAGCCAACCGAGGCGCCGGCCAGCAACGTTCGTCGCGTAATCTTGCTCATGACAAATGACTCCTTGAAATCAGAGGGATTGGTTCAGATCAGGAGGATTTCTTCGGCCAGAATGGCGCCGCCTGCGCCAGATCGGGCGGATAGACGGTGACGGGAACGCCCGACTGCCACTGCACGACCACCACGCCGGCGCCGACACGGCGACCCTTTTCGTCGAACTTGAGCTGGCCGCCGGGGTAGTGCTTCGAGGGGCCGCCATCCATCGTGCGGAATGCCTCGGCAACGGAGCGTCGATCCGCCTTGCCGGCCTTTTCGAGCGCCAGTTTCATCAGCCACATGTCGCCGTAGGTGGAGATGACGTTCTGCGTCATCCACGGCTCCTTGTACTTGGCCTTGAGCTCGGCGATCAGGTCCTCATGGCCCTTCGAGCCCCAGTTCGCGACGATCGTCATGATGCCCTGAACGACCTCGGGGCTGACGCTTTGCAGCATGTCGGGCTCGGCAATCGTGATCGAGAACGAGACCGTCGGGATCTTGCCCTGGCCGAGACCGAACTCGTTGATCTTCTCGAGGCCGAGCTTGGCGTCGGAGACCGCATTGGGCATGAACAGCAGCAGGTCGGGGCGGGCCGACCTGACCTTCTGGATCAGCGGCGTGGCGTCCGCCAGCGGCGGCGTCCAGACTTCCTCCAGGATCAACTGCAGGCCTTCCTGCGCGAAGATCCTCTCCTTGAGCGCTTTTGCGGTCGCAACCGACGTTGCCGTATTGTCCATCAGCATCGCAACCGTCTTCGGGCGCTTGCCGGACGCGTTCTCCGCGAGCTTCATCAATTCGGGCAGGCCGAGCTCCGACTGCCGGCTCGCGGGCGCCGCGGTCTGGAAGATGTATTTGAAGCCACGCTCGGTCAGCAGATCCGAATAGGAGAGGGTGAGCATCGGCAACTCGGCGCGCTCGGTGACCTCGGTCACCGCCAGCGTGAAGGAGCTGAGATACGAGCCGGTCGCGGCAACCAGGTCGGCTTCCTGTGCCACCATGCGCTGCGCGGCGTTCTTGGCCTTTTCGGTGGTGTCGCCGCAATCGATCACGACGAGCTTGAGCTTGGCGCCGCCGAGCGACTTGATGCCGCCCTGCGCATTGATGTGCTCGATGCCCATCTCCGCGCCCATCCGCATCACCTGGCCGGGGCGGGTATAGATGCCGGAAAGCGGTACGATCAGGCCGACCTTGACCTCGGCCGGCGCTTGCGCCCGCGCCATGGTCGACAGCCCCATGGCGGCTGCGCCTGATAGCACGGTCCGGCGCGTGAGCGACGTGTTCGACATCTTGTTGGCGTCTTTTTGCTGGCTCATTCTTTTCTCCCAAGTTGCTTGTTGGTTGATTGTTCTTCACATGCCGAGATAGGCCTTGCGCACGCGGTCGTCCGCCCGCAAGGTCTCGTTGTTGCCTTCGAGCGCGACGCGGCCGGCTTCAAGGACATATCCGTGATCGGCAGATTCGAGCGCTTCCGCCACGCGCTGTTCGACCAGCAGGATCGTCAGCTTCGATTGCTTCCTGATCTCGATCAGCCGCTCGAAGATGAAATCGGCGACCGTCGGCGCGAGACCCATCGAGGGTTCATCCAGCATCAGAAGCTTCGGCGATGAGGCCAGTCCCCGGCCGATCGCCAGCATCTGCTGCTGCCCGCCCGACAATGTTCCTGCGAACTGGTCGCGGCGCTCGGCAAGCACGGGCAGCCATTCGAAGATCCGCTCGATGTTGTGCTTCCAGTCGCGGTGACCGGCTTCCGTCATCGCGCCCATTTCGAGATTTTCCATCACCGTGAGCGAGGGGAAAACCTGCCGCCCTTCGGGAACGTGGGCGATGCCGAGATGGGCGCGTCGTGCGGGATGGACTGACAACAGGTCGGTCCCCTCGAACGTGATGGCGCCCTTGCTCGGCCGCAGGATTCCCGAGATCGTCTTGAACAGCGTGGTCTTGCCGGCGCCGTTCGGGCCGACGATGGCGACGAACTGGCCTTGTTCGACCTTGATCGAGACGCCGTTGAGAACCGGAATTGCCGAGTAGCCGGCGGTGAGCCCTTCAATGTTGAGCATGGGCCATCCATTTCTTGCCGAGATAGGCCTCGATGACGCGGCTGTCGCGCGTGACGGCTTCCGGCTCGCCTTCGACGATGACCGCGCCATGGTCGAGCACGAGGAAGCTGTCGACCAGGCGGACCATGGCCTGCATGGTGTGCTCGATGATCGCGATCGTCATGCCGTCGCGGGCGAGACGCTGGATCACCGCCACGACCTCGTTGGCTTCGTCATGCCCGAGGCCGGCAAGGGTTTCGTCGAGCAAGAGGATGCGCGGCTGCCCGGCGAGCGCGCGCGCCAGTTCCATCAGCCGCAGCTCCTTGGTCGTGAGCTCGCCGGCGATGCGGTCGGCGATATCGGACAGGCCGACACGCGCGATCGCCTCGGTCGCAAGCTGCCGCGCCTCCGCATCGGTCCTGGCGCGGACATAGGCGCCCACCACCACATTGTTCGAAATCGACATGCGCAGGAACGGGCGCATGATCTGGAAGGTCCGGCCGATACCGGCCTCGCAGAGCTCGTGCGGCTTGCGGCCGGACATGTCGCGCCCCTTGAGGAGAATCTCGCCGGTGTCGGGCCGCAGGAAACCGTTCAGCAGGTTGAACAGCGTGGTCTTTCCGGCGCCGTTCGGCCCGATGATGCCGAGGATCTCGTTTCGGCGCAGCTTGAAGCTGACGTCCTGGACCGCCTTCAATCCGCCAAAGGAGCGCGACAGGTTGCGCACTTCGAGAACGACATCGCCGGTGCCGTGCGATCGCTTCGGCCGCAATGGTACCAGTGCTGCGGTGGCTGTCTGGGCATCCGGCGCGCTCGGCGTTGCCGCAACTTGCGGCGTCGACCGCTTGCGGAAGAAATCCCGCACCTTCCAGAACAGGCCCTCCGGCGCGAGCAGAATGACGCAGATGATAGCGAGGCCGTAAATCACCCCCTGAATGCCGGGGAAGCGCGAGCCCGCTTCGGCGTTGAGCGTTTCGGCCAGCGGGATCAGGATCACCGATCCGATCACCGGTCCCCAGACCGTTCCGACACCGCCGAACATGGCGACCGTCAGCGCCTGTGCCGATACCAGCATGCCGAACACCGACTGCGGGGTCACGACCAGCAGCACGACGGCGTAGAACCCGCCGACCGCTCCGGCGATCGCTCCGCTGAGCGTGATGGCGCGGAGCTTCCATGCCAGCGTGTTGATGCCGGCTGCTTCCGCGGCGGCCTCGTTCTGCTTGATCGCGAGCAATGCCATGCCGAAGCGTGACCGTTCGACCGCACGCGTCAGCAGGATCGTTCCGAGCATCATCGCCAGCGCCAGCAGCGTGTAGAACCGATGATCGGCAAACTGCATATAGGCGATCGGGTTTTCGCGCTTGATCGGCAGCGTCACTTCCTGCAAGCCGAGCCATTCGAACACGTAGAGAATAGCGAGCGGGTAGGCGAGCATGGCCAGTGCGAAGTAGTGGCCCTGCAGGCGGAAGGTCGGAAATCCGATCAGTATTCCGGCGATGCCGCCGAGCACGGCGGCAATCGGGATCATGATCCACGGCGAGAGATCGAAGTAGACCTGCCCGAGCACGACGGCATAGGCGCCGACGCCGAAGAAGGCGGCGTGGCCGAACGAGATCAGCCCGGTGTAACCGCTGAGCAGATTCCACGACAGGCCGAATATCGCCCAGACCGGGACCAGCGTCATCACCAGCTGGTAGTAGGAATTCGTCACGCTCAGCGACAGCGCGGCGTAGAGTGCGGTGAAGATCAGGATGGGGAGGAGCGATCGCAGGTTTTGCATCGTCACGTCCTCTCGACCATGCGTCCGAAGAAGCCTTGCGGACGGAAGAAGATGATCAGGAGAAAGACGACGAAGATCGCCGCGTTCTGCAGTTGCGTCGGCAGTATCAGCGTCGACATCTGCTGGACCAGGCCGATGGTCATGCCGCCCCAGAAGGCGCCGATGATGCTGCCCATGCCGCCGAGCACGACGCCGGCATACATGACGATGACGTATTCGACGCCGACAAAGGGGTGAAAGGGATAATTGGTCGCGAGGAGACCGCCGGCGATCGCGGTGATGCCGGTGCCGAGCGCGAACGCAACGCGATGGGCGCGATCGACGTCGATGCCCATATAGGTTGCTGCGGTCGGATTATCGGCGGCAGCGCGCAGCGACTTTCCGAGCCGGGATCGTGTGATCAGCAGCGTCAGCAGGATCATCGTGACCAGCGACACCACGGCGTCGATGCCGCGCGCCTTGTTGACGAATACGCTGATGTCATTGAACAGCGGCCCGAGTTCCCAGGCCGAACTCGACAGCGGCGTGCGGATCGACGCCAGCACCGAGCCGAACACGATCAGGCCGCCGTTCTGCAGGATCAGCGCGATGCCGAGCGTCAGGATGAGCTGCGCGTAGTGGCCTTCGCCTTCGAGCGACGACGTGCGCGTGCCTGATACGCGCGAGATCAGGGCCAGGTGCACGGCGTAACCAAAGACCGCCAGGACCGGGCCGGCAAGCAGGATCGCCACGAAGGGTCCGAAGGTGTTGCCGAACGTGGCCTGCACGCCGAGTGCGGTGAAGAAATAGAACGCCGCATACATGCCGAGCATCATGAAATCGCCCTGGGCGAAGTTGATGACGCGCATGACGCCAAAGATCAGGCCGAGCCCGACGCACATCAGGCCATAGACCGCGCCGATCAGAAGTCCGGCGGTCAGGGCCTGCAAAAAGCCTTCTATCGCTGCGTTCACCGCTCACCTCGCAGCGCGCGCGAGCGGATATGGCCTGGTCTGGCTGCCGACATTCTCGGTCCCGGTTTGATCATTGCTTCCCCCAATTCTTGTTTTCAGTGATCATGACGCTGGCCGGAGCAGTCGCTCCGGCGGTTCAAGGCGGCACTGTTTGGCGATGTCGCCGCTGTCCGGGAGCCGTTCGCAACCGTCGACAAGTTCCTCCAGGCCTCGTGCGCGGCTGCAGCCGATGGCGTCGGAGGCGGCCTGTCGGAAGCGCGTCCGGATTTCCTCAGGCGTGGCCGCAATGACGTTGTCGAGGCGCCGTCGGATGGTCTTTCCACCGCGCAGACGGACCGAGACCTCGGCGCCCTGCTGCGCCGGGAAGGCGGCGGTAAAACCAGTGTCGCGTTGCAGATCTGTCCGCTCGACCAGGCGCAGGATCCTCGGATCCTCGATCTCCGCGTAATTGTCCTCTTCGATCGTACCGCGCGCGAGCACGGCGGCGACGCTGAAGGGGATACTCATCTTGGCTTGCAGCGCGTTTCGATAGGGGCCCTTCGAATCACAACCGGGATAGCGCGCCGCCGCTTCGGGTACGAGGATCGAGACAGCCTCGATTTCTGCCGGGCTTTCGAGTTCGCGAA
>DATCXE010000221.1:0-6445 GCA_036565985.1 Bradyrhizobium sp. | reverse complement strand
CTCGGCGTCGTGGCCGCGCGCAACGATCTCGGCGACCGGCATTTCGGCGTCGACGAGGCATTCGAGGATGTCGTCGAGCACCTCATAGGGCGGCAGCGAATCCTGGTCGGTCTGGTTCTCGCGCAACTCCGCCGTCGGCGGCCGCGTGATGATGTTGACCGGGATCACCTCGCCAGACGGCCCGAGCGCGCCGTCCGGCTTCCACTCGTTGCGCAGGCTCGACAGCCGAAACACTTCGGTCTTGTAGATGTCCTTGATCGGGTTGAAGCCGCCGTTCATGTCGCCATAGAGCGTGGCGTAGCCGACCGACATTTCCGACTTGTTGCCGGTCGTGACCACCATCGCGCCGGTCTTGTTGGAGATCGCCATCAGCAGCGTGCCGCGGGTACGCGCCTGCAAATTCTCCTCGGTGATGTCGCGCGGCAGCCCGGCGAAGGGCTTTGACAGGATCTTTTCGAATCCATTGACGGCGTCGGCGATCGGCAGCACCTCGTACCGAATGCCGAGCGCTTTCGCGAGCTTGGCGGCATCGTCGAGCGACACCTGCGCGGTAAACCGGAACGGCAGCATCACGCCGCGGACCTGTTCGGCGCCGAGCGCATCGACCGCGATTGCCGCACACAGCGCGGAATCGATGCCGCCGGAGACGCCGAGCAGCACGCCGGGAAACCCGTTCTTGCGGACGTAGTCGCGCAAGCCCAGCACGCAGGCCGCGTAGTCGCCCTTGTCGCCTTCGATGAGCGGCACCACCGGCCCGGAGCAGCGCCAGCCGTCGGCGCCCTTGGTCCATTGCAGCGTGGTGATGTTTTCCTCGAACGCGGGCAATTGCGCCGCGACCGAAAGATCGGCGTTGAGCGCGAACGATGCGCCATCGAACACCAGTTCGTCCTGTCCGCCGATCTGGTTGAGATAGATCAGCGGCAGGCCGCTCTCGGTAACGCGCGCGACCGCGATCGACAGCCGCAGATCGTTCTTGTCGCGCGCATAGGGCGAGCCGTTCGGCACCACCAGAATTTCAGCGCCGGTCTCGGCGAGGCATTCGACGATGTTCTCGTATTCCTCGGACTCTTCTAGCCAGATGTCTTCGCAGATGGGAACGCCGACCCTGACGCCGCGGACGGTCACCGGACCCGCAGCGGGACCGCGCGCGAACAGCCGCTTCTCGTCGAACACGCCATAATTCGGCAGGTTCGCCTTGAAGCGCAGGGCGGCGATGCGGCCGTGATCGAGCAGCGCGCAGGCGTTATGGAGCTTGCCGTCCTCGACCCAGGGCGTGCCGATCAGCATCGCAGGCCCGCCCCCCTTGGTTTCGCGCGCCAGTTCTTCGACGGCAGCGCGGCAGGCGGCCTGGAAGGCAGGCTTCAGCACCAGATCTTCCGGCGGATAGCCGGTGATGAACAGTTCCGGCAGCACCACGAGATCGGCGCCGTCGGCTTTCGCCTTGTCGCGCGCCGCGCGGGCCTTGGCGGCATTGCCGGTAACGTCGCCCACGGTCGGGTTCAGCTGGGCCAGCGTGATCGTGAAGGTGGTCTGGGTCATGGGAGCGATGGTGCCTCGCACAAGGGCAAACTGCAAATGCTCGCTTTAGAACGCGCCTATGCGTTCGGCGATGGCAAACAGCCAGAAGGCCCCAGCCATCAGCAGCGCGACGCCGACCGCCGCCGACCCCATGTCCTTGACCCGCCCGATCTGCGGATCGTGGTCGGTAGTGAGGCGGTCGGCAAGCTTCTCGATCGCGGTGTTGAGGATCTCGACCACCAGCACGAACGCCACCGCCGCGACCAGTTCGACCCGCCGCATCACGCTCGCGCCGACCAGCCAGGCCAGCGGCACCGAAAGCATCAGCGCAAACAGTTCCTCGCGGACGGCCTGCTCCGACCGGATCGCAAATGCGAGGCCGTTACGCGTGTTGATCGTGGCCCGCCAAAGTCGCAGCAAGTCAAAGTCCCGCTGCAGCCGGCATCGGCTTGTCCTTGCCCGCACGCTCCTGCTTGAGCAGTTCGGCGATCAGGAAGGCCATGTCGATCGATTGTTCGGCATTGAGACGCGGATCGCAGACCGTGTGATAGCGGTCGTTGAGGTCCTCGTCGGTGATGGCGCGCGCGCCGCCGATGCATTCGGTAACGTCCTGCCCGGTCATTTCCAGGTGCACGCCGCCGGCGTGGGTGCCTTCGGCGGCGTGAATGGCGAAGAACGACTTCACCTCCGACAGCACGCGGTCGAACGGACGGGTCTTGTAGCCCGAGGTCGAGGTAATGGTGTTGCCGTGCATGGGATCGCAGGACCAGACGACGACGCGCCCTTCCCGCTGCACGGCGCGGATCAGCGGCGCGAGATGATCGCCGACTTTGTCGGAGCCGAAGCGGTTGATCAGCGTCAGCCGGCCGGGCTCGTTGTCGGGATTGAGGATGTCGATCAGCTTCAACAGTTCGTCCGGCTTCAGCGACGGGCCGCATTTGAGGCCGATCGGGTTCTTGATGCCGCGGAAATATTCGACATGGCCGTGGTCGAACTGGCGGGTGCGGTCGCCGATCCAGAGCATGTGGCCCGAGGTCGCATACCAATCGCCGGTGGTGGAATCGACGCGGGTGAAGGCCTGCTCGTAGCCGAGCAGCAGCGCCTCATGGCTGGTGTAGAAATCGGTGGCGCGCAGTTCGGGGTGGCTTTCGAGATCGAGCCCGCAGGCGCGCATGAAGTTCAGCGCGTCCGAGATGCGATCGGCCAACTCCTTGTACCGGCGCGACTGCGGCGAATCCTTGAGGAAACCGAGCATCCACTGATGCACGCTTCCCAGATTGGCAAAACCGCCGGTCGCGAACGCGCGCAGCAGGTTGAGCGTCGCCGCCGATTGACGATAAGCCATCAACTGGCGCTGTGGATCCGGCGTGCGCGACTCCGGGGTGAAGGCGATGTCGTTGATGATGTCGCCGCGGTAGCTCGGCAGTTCGACGCCGTTGAGCTTTTCCGTGTTCGACGAGCGCGGCTTGGCGAACTGTCCGGCGATGCGGCCGACCTTCACCACCGGCAGCGCGCCGGCGTAGGTGAGGACAACGGCCATCTGCAGCAGCACGCGGAAAAAATCGCGGATGTTGTTGGCGCCGTGCTCGGCAAAGCTCTCGGCGCAATCGCCGCCCTGCAGCAGGAAGGCTTCGCCGGCGGCCACGCGGGCCAGCGCCTTTTTCAGGTTGCGGGCCTCACCGGCGAACACCAGCGGCGGAAAGGTCGCAAGCTGCGCCTCGACATCGGCCAATGCCTTGGCATCGGGATATTCGGGCACTTGCAGCACCGGCCTGGTGCGCCAGCTGTCGGGCGTCCACCGCTCGGACATGACGTCAACTCCTGAGCAAAAACCGCGACTTACCCGTCTTCGCTGAAGTATTGCCGGGCCGGCGGTTACAGAGGCCGCGTTATACACAGGCCGCGCGCCGACCGCCAGTTAGATTTCCACTAGTCCCGACAAGCCCTTGCGGCAAAATCCGAATTCGCATTTGCTATGACCGCTCACTAAACCTTAGATGGAGCTGGCGGTGGCCGACGCGGGGCTGGACGACGTTTTCATCGATGACATCACGCTGCCCGCGATGGACGGCCACCCGCTGGGCGCGACGCTGTTTCTGCCCCGCGGGGCCAAGCGCCATGCCGTGCTGATCAATTCGGCCACGGCCGTGCCGCGCAGGCTCTACCGGGGCTTTGCCAGCTACCTCGCCGGGCGCGGCTGCGCGGTGCTGACCTACGACTATCGCGGCATTGGCGGCTCGCGGCCAAAGGCCATGAGCGGTGACAGCCGCCCGCAATCGCTGGCCGGCTTCAAGGCCTCGATGTCGGACTGGGCGGCGCTGGACGTCACCGCCGCGGTGTCGTGGATGCGCGAGCGCTACAAGGCGCTGCCGTTCGCCTATGTCGGACATTCGTTCGGGGGCCAGGCGCTCGGCCTGCTGCCGAACAATACCGAGATCCCGCGCGCGCTCTTCATTGCGGCGCAGGCCGGCTACTGGAAACTGATGACGGCCCCGGAGCGCTACCGCGTCTACGCCATCCTGAATTTCGTAGGCCTCCCCCTTGCCCGTTCGCTCGGCTACCTGCCGGGCAAGGCCGGCCTCGGCATGGACCTGCCGAAGGACGCCTTCCTGCAATGGGTCCGCTGGGTGATGAGCCCGCGCTATCTGTTCGACGACGCCAGGCTCGAGGCGTTGCAGAATTTTCCGAAGTACAGGGGCGCGTTGCGCGCGCTCTGCATCTCCGACGACCCCTGGGCAACGCGCCCTGCGGTCGAATTGCTGTGTTCCGGATTTACTTCGATCAGGCCCGAGATCATCACCGTTACGCCCGCGGAGGCCCATGCCAGCAGGATCGGACACATGGGATTCTTCAGACCCGAGCATCGCGACACGCTGTGGCGCGGGGCGGCGGATTGGATCGAGGCGGGGAGTTAGGTGTCGTCGCGTCACGCCATGGAATCCAGAATCCGGAATCGTCATCCCCGCGAAGGCGGGGATCCAGTACGCCGAGGCTTCTCGATTCAATCATGGGCGTCTCTGGAATACTGGATCCCCGCCTTCGCGGGGATGACAACTGGATGTGACTACGCAATCTCGCGGCGCATTGCGTCCGAGGTTTGCATTTGAAACCTTACCCTCTCCAATCAGAGGGCGCAGGGAAGACCGGGTGCGCGCTGCACCCGCGGTCTCGCGTGCAATTGCGCACAGAAAACGCGCACACGAGCATACAGGTTCAGCGGGAGCATCCCGGCCTTCCCTGCGCAGTGGCTTTACGGCTTACTTCGTGCTCTCCCCGGAGAACGGCTCTTTTGCCTCCGTCGCTGCACAGGGGCGTGAGCCCCGCGCAACTTGACGCCAGCACCGCGGCGCCCAGACCACACGACTTCGCCGTACGCAATTGCCACACTCGTCAGTCATGGCATCCGCGTCCACCGCATCTCACCGCACGTTCGTGACGATGGCCAACGCCCCTCATTCGCCGTGAGACGCGCGGAGTTAAATCACTGATTTGCCCGACAGCGCGAGCGGAATATTTTTGTGCGAACGACTGGACAGGAATTTGCTGATTTGCCCGTCGTGTTGATTTGCCGCAGCGTTGATACTTGTCTTCAAGAGACTCTCTCCGTCATTCCGGGACGCGCCTCTTGGCGCGGACCCGGATTCCAGCCATCCACAAATTGTAAGGTCAGATGGATTCCGGGTTCTCGCTGCGCGAGCCCCGGAATGACGAAGGACGCTGCAGGGCGGCAAGCCAACGCGCCGACGCACCATCAGGCAGGCGTGCCCATGACGTAAGGCTTCAGCACCGCGTACATCATGCTGTGCGCCGGCGTCGGCACGCCGAGCTGGCGGCCGAGTTCGACGACCTTGCCGCTGAGCCAGGGCAGTTCGAGCCGGTTGCCGCGTTCGAGATCGAGCGCCATCGACGCCTTCATGGCTGGCGGCGCGTGGCCGATGAAATCGAGAGTCTTCTCCACTGCATCGGCCGGCAGCGCCACTCCCTTGGCCCGACCGATATCGAACACTTCCCGCAGCGCAGCGATCATGACCGGGCGAATGTCGGAATCTTCGCGCAGCTTGCCGATCGGCTGACGCGTCGCCGCCGTGATGCCGGCGTTGGTGGAGAGCAGGATGAACTTCATCCAGAGTTCGGTGAGAATCTGCTCGCTCAGGGTCGCATCGAATCCGGCCTTCTGGCACAGCGCGAGAAACGCCTCGGCCCGCTTGCTGCGCGAGCCGTCGAGTTCGCCGAAGATCATGCGCATGAAGGTGCCGACCTGCTGGATCACGCCGGGCGCGACAATGGACGCGCTGATCTGCGCCACGCCGCCCATGACGGCCTTCGGCCCGAGGATCGGGAGCAGCCGCTCGGCCGCATCGATGCCGTTCTGCAGCGGGATGACCGCGGTGTCGGCGCCGACCAGCGGCTTGATGGCCTCGCCCGCGCTTTCGACGTCCCACAGTTTGACGCAGAACAGCACGATATCGACCGCACCGATCCCGGCAGGATTGTCGGTTGCCTGCGTCGGCACCAGATGGGTGTCGCCGCGCGGGCTTTGCACTTTCAGGCCATCGCGCTTCATGGCCGCAAGATGCGCGCCGCGCGCGATGAAGGTGACGTCGGCGCCCGCCTTGGCCAGCGCCGCGCCGAACCCGCCTCCGACGCCGCCGGCGCCGACAACCGCAATACGCATGACGTTTCCCCTATCCGGAACATTTGTAGGATGGGTAGAGCGAAGCGAAACACATCAATTCGCATTCAGGCCAAGGGATGGGTTTCGCTTCGCTCTACCCATCCTACCCACCGCGCAGCGTTACTTGCCGTAGCTGTAAAACCCCTGCCCGGTCTTGCGGCCGAGATGGCCGGCGGCGACCATTTCCTTCAGCAGCGGCGCGGGCCGGTATTTCGGATCGTTGAAGCCTTCGTAAAAGACCTCCATCACCGA
>DATCXE010000207.1:0-6423 GCA_036565985.1 Bradyrhizobium sp. | reverse complement strand
GAACAGCACGAGCCACCACAGCACGAAGTAGATCGCAAGCCCGGTCGAGATGGTATAGACCATCGGGCTCAGGCCTGTTCGATCTCGACGAGCGCGCCGGAGAAATCCTTCGGATGGAAAAACAGCACGGGCTTGCCGTGGGCGCCGATCTTCGGCACGCCGTCGCCGAGCACGCGCGCACCCTCGCTCACCAGCTTGTCGCGCGCCGCGATGATATCAGGGACGTCGTAGCAGATGTGATGGATGCCGCCGTCGGCGTTGCGCTCGACGAATTTTGCGATCGGCGAGGCATCGCCGAGCGGCTGGATGAATTCGATCTTGGTGTTGGGCAGCGTCACGAACACGGTGATGACGCCGTGCTCCGGCAGCGGCACCGCGCCCGAGATTTCGGCGCCGAAAGCGCCGCCATAGATCTTCGCGGCCTTTTCCGCATCCCTGACCGCGATCGCAACGTGATTGAGCCGGCCCAGCATGATACTCCACTCCCTGCATCCAGCGTATATTCCCGGCAGCCCCTGTTCGGCTCGCCGGAGAACACCTTTTACCTCAAACCGTCAGAACATGAACGAGGCAAATCGGCTTTTTGCCCCAGTGCTCGTTGATCACGGCCCGCACCGCGCGGCGCACCGATTCCGCCATCGCGTCGGGATCGCGCCGCCGCGCCCGCGGCAGGCCCTCGACGGTGGATACCACCGTATCGAACACGATCTCGTCGATGACCTCGCCGGCCGTATTCTTCTCGGGGATGCCGACGAGATCAACCTCGGGATCGTCAGCCAGTTCGCCCTTGTCGGTGACGGCGATGGCGACGAACGCACAGCCGGCAAATCCCATCCGCCGCCGCTCGACCACGGCGCGGGACTTGGAATCCTCCAGGATGCTGCCGTCCTTGTACAGCCGCCCCGACGGCAGTTCGTCGATGATGGCAGGATCGCCGGGTCCGAGCTTGACCAGATCGCCGTTGCGGCAGATCAGCACCTTCGGCACGCCGGCGGTGCGCGCCAATTTCGCGTGCTCGGAGAGATGCAGCGCCTCGCCATGGACCGGGATCAGGATCTGCGGGCGCACCCACGAGATCATGTCGCGCAACTCGTCCCGGCGCGGATGGCCGGAGACGTGGACCAGATCGGTGCGGTCGGTGATGACCTCGATGCCCTGGGTGACCAGGCCGTTGATGATGGCGCCGACCGCCTTCTCGTTGCCGGGAATGGTGCGCGAGGAAAAGATCACGCAGTCGCCCTTGTTCAGCGTCACCTGCGGATGGTCGTCATTGGCGATGCGCGCCAGCGCGGCACGCGGCTCGCCCTGGCTCCCTGTGCACAGCGCCAGCACCTTGTCCGGCGGGAAATGGCCGTAGAGATCGGCGCCGCGAAAATTCTGCACGCCCTCGAGATAGCCGGTCTCGCGCGCGACCTGCACCACGCGCTCCATGGCGCGGCCGACCACGACCACCTCGCGATCGGCAGCCTTTGCGGCGTCCGCAACCGCCTTCAGGCGGGCGACGTTGGAGGCGAAAGTTGTTACGGCAACCCGGCCCTTGGCGGCCTTGACCAGCTTGGTGATGGTGGCGGCGACCTCGGTCTCCGAGGGCGAGCGCCCTTCCCGCACCGCATTGGTGGAGTCGCCGACCAGCGCCAGCACGCCGGCATCGCCGAGTTCGCGCAGGCGCTTTTCGTCGGTCGGCAAACCTATGATCGGCGTCGGATCGATCTTCCAGTCGCCGGTGTGCAGCACGACGCCGGCCGGGGTGTGGATCGCCAGCGCATGCGATTCCGGAATCGAATGCGCCACCGGGATGAACTCGACGCTGAACGGCCCGAGATGGACGCGGCCGCCCGACGGCACCACTGTCACCGGGATCTTCGGCGGGTTGCGCTCGGCGGCACATTTGGCCTCGAACAGGGCGGCGCTGAACTTGGTCGCGTAGACCGGGCATTGCAGCTTGGGCCAGAGATCTATAATCGCGCCGAAATGGTCCTCGTGGGCGTGCGTCAGCACGAGACCCATCAGGTTCTTGCGCTCCTTCTCCAGGAAGCGGATGTCCGGCATGATCAAATCGATGCCCGGCAAGTGCTCCTCGTCGCCAAAGGAGACGCCGAGATCGACCGCGAGCCAGGAGCGCTGGTGGCGGTTGCCGAGCCCGTAGATCGACAGGTTCATGCCGATCTCGCCGACGCCGCCGAGCGGCGCAAAGGTCAGTTCATCCGGCCGCGCCATCAGGCCGCTCCCGCTGACGCTGCGTTACCGAAATAGACTTCGCCTGCGGTGACGGCCGTGCGCTTGCCTTCCGCCGTGCGGATGATCAGGCAGCCGGTTTCATCGATGGTGTCGAACGTGCCTTCGACGGTCGCGTTTCCCGTCTGGATCGCAACCCGCTCGCCGAGGCCGAAGGCGCGCTCAAGCCACAGCTTGCGTATTTCGGCAAAGCCACGGCCCTTGTCCCAGATGCCGCGGAATTCCACCCAGGCGTCCGAGAGCGCGGCGAACAGTTCCTCCGCGCCGACATTGACGCCGAGCGCGGCCAGCGAGGTGGCCGGCGTCGGCGTGCCCTCCGGCGCGGCAATGATGTTGGTGCCGATTCCCGCCACGACGGCGAGGCCACCGTCGGTCATGGCCTCAGCCTCCACCAGCAGGCCGCAAAGCTTCTGCCCGCGCACCAGAATGTCGTTTGGCCATTTCAGGAGATATTTCAATTGATCCGATCCGGCCAACCGCAGGTTGGCCTCTACGCTGAGGCGCTGCAGCGCCGTTTCGTGCGCCAACCCGAAGGCGAAGCCCAGGGTCGCCGCGACGGCGGGAGAAACGTACATGACCTCGAGCACGCTGCTGGCGAGGTTGCCGCGCGGCGCGATCCAGGCTCGCTGCCGGCGGCCTCGCCCCGCGGTCTGCTCTGTCGTGACGAACCACATCGGGCCACGCTCGCCGTTCCGGGCGCGTGACATGGCTTCGGCGTTGGTCGAACCGGTCCGGTCGAAGGCGGCGAAACCGTAGCCCGCCGATATGGCCTTGGGACCGAGCGTGAAGGTCATCTAGAATAACGACTTCGCCGCAGCCGTAGCGACGCTGACGAGCGGCCCCGGATAGACGAAGAAGAAGATGTTGAAGATGCCGGCAACGGCCAGCACGGTGCGCAGTTCGAGGCGCATCGGCTCGATCTTGCCGGCCGGTTCGTCGAAGTACATCACCTTGATGATGGTGAGATAGTAGAACGCGCCCACGACGCTGGTCAGCACGCCGATGACGGCCAGCGTGAACAGGCCCGACTTGATCGCAGCCACGAACACGTACCATTTGGCAAAGAAGCCCGCGAGCGGCGGAATGCCGGCCAGAGAGAACAGCAGCATCGCGAAGACGAAGGCCAGCAGCGGATTGGTGCGCGAGAGCCCGGCGAAATCGCTGATCAGCTCCATCGGCTGGCCGTTGCGCTTCATCGACAGGATCACGGCGAACGAACCCAGCGTCATCGCGACATAGATCGCGATATACACCAGCACGCCCTGCGCGCCCTCGACCGTGCCGGCCGCAAGGCCGACCAGCGCAAATCCCATATGGCCGATCGACGAATAGGCCATCAGGCGCTTGATGTTCTTTTGCCCGATCGCGGCAAACGATCCCAGCGCCATCGAGGCGATGGCGACGAACACGACGATCTGCTGCCATTGCGGGACGATGCCGGGAAATGCCGTGAGCGTCACGCGGGTGAACACCGCAAGTGCTGCGACCTTCGGCGCGGAGGCAAAGAAAGCGGTGACCGGTGTCGGCGCGCCCTCGTAGACGTCGGGCGTCCACATGTGGAACGGCACCGCCGAAACCTTGAAGCAGAGCCCGGCCAGCAGGAACACCAGGCCGAACACGATGCCGACGCTACCGGTCTTCGCCGCGGCAGCGATGCCCGCGAACTCGACCGTGCCGGTAAAGCCGTAGATCAGCGAGGCACCGTACAGCAGCATGCCCGAGGACAGCGCGCCAAGAACGAAATACTTCAGCCCGGCCTCTGTCGACTTGGCATTGTCGCGGTTGGAGGCGGCGACCACGTAGAGCGCGAGCGACATCAACTCGAGCCCGAGATAGAGCATGATCAGGTCGCCGGCCGAAATCAGCACCATCATGCCGAGTGTGGAGAGCAGCACCAGGATCGAATACTCGAAAATGCGCCGCGACGGGTCGGACAGGAACTCCACCGACAGGATCAGCGTCACTGCCGAGCCGATGATGGCGAGAACCTTCAGGAAACGCGCAAAGTCGTCGACGATGAAACTGCCGCCGAACGTCGTGAGCTTGCCGGCCGGCAGCGTCAATACGAGCACGGCGGTAGCGACCAGCAGCGCGACCGAGAGGCCGGTGACGAGCCCGGTCGTCTTCGCCTCGCCGCGATAGGCGCCGAGCATCAGCAGTGCCATGGCGCCTACGGCCAGCACCAGTTCCGGCAGCACCGGAGCCAACTGATAACCTGCAATCGAGAACATCATGGCGGAGGCCTTACTGGGCGACCAGCGCGGCTGCCTTCACGGCAGTCACGGCGGTATTGTAATTGTTGACGAGTTGCTGAACCGAGGCCGCCGACATGTCGAGCACCGGCTTCGGATAGACGCCGAACAGGATGGTGAGGAACACCAGCGGGAACAGCAGCAGGCCCTCGCGGAACGTCAGGTCCTTGATATCAGCCAGCGACGGCTTGGTCAGCGCGCCGAACACGACCTTCCGGTACAGCCACAGCGCATAGGCGGCCGACAGGATCACGCCGAGGGTGGCAAACGTCGCCGTCGGGATCGAGACCTTGAAGGTGCCGAGCAGCGTCAGGAATTCGCCGACGAAGCCTGACGTGCCGGGCAGACCGACATTGGCCATGGTGAAGACCATGAACACCAGCGCGTAGAGCGGCATCCGGTTCACCAGCCCGCCATAGGCCGCGATCTCACGGGTATGCATGCGGTCGTAGACGATGCCGACGCAGAGGAACAGCGCGCCCGAGACGATGCCGTGCGACACCATCTGGAACACGCCGCCGGCCACGCCCTGCGTGGTGCCGGCGAAGATGCCCATGGTGACGAAGCCCATGTGGGCCACTGAAGAGTAGGCGATCAGCTTCTTGATGTCTTCCTGCATCAAGGCCACCAGCGAGGTGTAGACGATCGCAATCGCCGAGAGCGAGAAAATCAGCCAGGCGAAATCATGCGACGCCAGCGGGAACATCGGCAGCGAGAAGCGCAGGAAGCCGTAGCCGCCCATCTTCAGCAGGATCGCTGCCAGGATCACCGAGCCCGCGGTCGGCGCCTCGACGTGCGCGTCCGGCAACCAGGTGTGCACCGGCCACATCGGCATTTTCACCGCAAACGAAGCGAAGAACGCCAGCCACGCCCAGGTCTGCAACGACCGCGGCACGGCTGTATTCATCAGGGTCGGGATGTCGGTGGTGCCGGCGTTCCAGTACAGCGCCATGATCGCGAGCAGCATCAGGACCGAACCGAGCAGCGTGTAGAGGAAGAACTTGAACGATGCATAGACCCGGCGCGGACCGCCCCAGACGCCGATGATCAGGAACATCGGGATCAGGCCGCCTTCGAAGAACAGATAGAACAGCACGAGGTCGAGCGCCGAGAAGGTGCCGACCATCAGCGTTTCCAGCAGCAGGAACGCCATCATGTATTCGCGCACCCGCACCGTGACCGATTTCCAGCTCGCGATGATGCAGAACGGCATCAAGGCGGTGGTCAGGATCACGAACGGCAGCGAAATGCCGTCGACGCCCATGTGATAGGTGATGCCGGTGGCAAGCCAGTTCGCCTTCTCGACGAACTGGAAGTCCGCACTTGCGGCGTCGAAACGCCAGACCAGGATCAGCGATACCGCGAAGGTGACGAGCGTGGTCCACAGCGCGATCCAGCACGAATTGCGTTGAGCGGCTTTATCGTCGCCACGGTTGAAATAGATCACCAGCACGCCGAGCATCGGCAGGAAGGTGACGACCGAAAGGATGGGCCAGGTTGTCATTACTGGCCTCCCAAGCCGAACATGAACCAGGTGATCAACCCTGCGACCCCGATCAGCATTGCAAAGGCATAGTGGTAGAGGTAGCCGGTCTGGATCTTCACCACGTTGCGGGTGACATCGAGCACGCGCGCCGAAACGCCATCCGGGCCGAAGCCGTCGATGACCAAGCCGTCGCCCTTCTTCCAGAGCTGGTAGCCGAGCCACTTCGCCGGGCGGACGAAGATGAAGTCATAGAGCTCGTCGAAGTACCATTTGTTGAGCAGGAACTGGTAGAGCATCCGGTGCTCTCTGGCGAGTTGGACCGGGATATAGGGCCGGCGGATATAGAACAGCCACGACACCAGGAAGCCCAGCACCATCATGACCGTCGGCAGGAACGCGATCGCCTGCGGGATGTGGTGCATCTCTTCGATGATGTGCGGGTGCATCTTG
>DATCXE010000203.1:0-3047 GCA_036565985.1 Bradyrhizobium sp. | reverse complement strand
TACGGTGACAGGATCGGACGAAAGCCGGTGCTTGCCGCGACGCTCATCGTCATGGGCGTGTCGACCTGCCTCATGGGCTTGCTGCCGACGTTCGATCAAATTGGAGTCTGGGCGCCGATCCTGCTGGTCGTCCTTCGCATCATACAAGGGCTGGGAGCCGGAGCCGAATACGGGGGAGCAGCGCTTCTGCTCGCCGAGCAAAATCAAGGCCGCCGCGGGTTCTACGGTGCCTTTGCCGCCTCGGGTGTATTCATCGGTATCGCCCTCTCGCTCGGCATCTTCAGTCTCGTCACAAGCTTCATGGCACAGGAGACGCTATTGAGCTGGGGATGGCGCGTGCCCTACCTTCTGAGTGTTGTTGTCGTTGGCGTTGGCCTTTACCTAAGATTTGCCATGCCGGAAACGCCGGAATTTGCCCGGGACGTTCAAGACCCGCACGCAGCGGCCAGCGTTCCCTTGTGGGAAATGCTGCGCAATCATCCCGGACGCGTCGTGCTGGGAATGGGAATCAACCTTCCGCTGGTCGGCTACTCCTATGTCGTGCAGACCTATGTCCTGACCTATGTCACAATGGATCTGGGTTTGAGCCGAAATGTCGGACTGATCGGGGTGCTGATTGCCGCGACCGCTGCGTCAATCACCATCCCGGTCTTTGGCGCGTTGGCAGACCGCGTGGGAGCATGTCGGGTCATTATGGGCGGCACCGCCGCGTCCGCCCTGTTTGCCTTTCCTTTCTTCTGGATGCTGGATACGCGCGAGACCTGGGTCATCTGGCTTGCGATTGTCATCGGCCTGTCGTTCGGCGTGGCATCCGTCTCCGGTTCGATCGCCGCGTTCTATTCCGGGCTGTTCGAAACCCGGATCCGATACACGGGCCTCGTGTTCTCCAGAGAAGTCAGCGGCGGCATCGTCGGCGGCTTCACGCCGCTGATCGCAACGTCGCTCGTGCTGTGGAGTGGAGGCAGTAGCTGGCCAGTCTCCGTCTACATGATCGTTACGGTGCTGGCCGGCTTCTTGTGCGCCTATCTCGCAAGGGACATCGTGGATCTGCGCCAGCCCGATGTACCGGCTGCGCCGATCCGCGGCGCCCGGCAAGCGGTCATCGCCGAGGGCTGATATCGACGGACCATCCTCGCGCTTCGGCACGATCCCGCTTCACTGCTTCCGCTTCCTCGCCTTCGCAAAATGCCCGGCGAGAAAATCCGCCAGCACCTCGACGCGGGCCGGGCGCGGGCCGCCGGGCGGGGTTACCAGATGCACCGCGCCTTCGGGCTGGTGCCAGCCTTTCAGGATCACTTCGACCTCGCCCGAGGCGATGGCGTCGCCGACGATGAAGTTCGGCAGGTCGGCGATGCCGAGGCCGGCAATGACGGACGGCAACAGCGCCTCGCCGTTGTTGACGCGAAGCTGTCCCGCGGGTCGCACGCTGGCCTGTTCGCCTGACGCGTTGGTGTAGTGCCAGACGCCCGGCGTCGAGAGGTAGGCGTAGCCGAAACATTTGTGCTGGGCGAGATGCATCGGATGCGTCGGCCTGCCATGGCGCTTCAGGTAGGAAGGCGCCGCCACCGTGTGGCGCGGCATCGCGCACAGCCGCCGCGCGATCAAGGACGAATCCGGCAGCCGCGCGATGCGCAGGCCGGCATCGAAGCCCTCGCCGATCAAATCGACGGTTGCGTCGCTCAAATGAAGATCGATCGATACCTCCGGATACTTTTCGAGAAACTCAGGCAATATCGGCGCAACGGCTTTCACCCCGAACGTCATCGGCACCGCGAGCCGCACCAGCCCGCGCGGCGCCATCGATTGCGACAACGCCTCGTTCTCGGCCGCCTCGCCATCGGCCAATAGCTGCGTCGCGCGCTCGGCCAGTTTCTGGCCGGCGTCGGTCAGCGCCAGCCGCCGCGAGGTGCGGTTGAACAGCCGCGCGCCCAGCCGCTGCTCCAGCCGGCTGACCGCCTTCGACACCGTTGCCTTGGACAGCGCCAGTTCGCTCGAGGCCGCCGCAAACGACCGCAATTCCACGACTTTCGCGAAGATCGCGAGCGCTTCGAAATCCGGGAGCTTTGCCATCGCGGTTCCCTTGTATGGCCTATTTTCGGAAACAATGAGTTTCAATAGTTTCTATTTCTATATCACAGCGGGCGGCATATCCAATGGGCATCGGAATTCGAGCAACGGAGAAATCCAATGACCAAGAAGCTCTCAGGCAAGGTAGCCCTCGTCACCGGCGGTTCGCGAGGCATCGGCGCGGCCTCTGCTCGCGCCCTCGCAGCGGAAGGCGCCAATGTCGCCATCAGCTACGTGGCATCCCCGGACAAGGCGGAAGCGGTCGTCGCAGAACTGAAGGCCAAGGGCGTCAACGCCCGCGCCTACAAGGCCGACCAGGCTTCGTCCGTCGACGTCGACCAGCTGGTGAAGAACGTCGCGAAGGATTTCGGACGGCTCGACATCCTCGTCAACAATGCCGGCGTTGCCGTCGGCGGTGCGGTCGATGATCCGAATGCCGACACCGAAGCACTGGCCCGGCAGGATGCGGTCAACGTTCACGGTGTGATTGCCGCAATCCGCGCTGCGTCGAGGCTGATGGGTGATGGCGGCCGCATCGTTACGGTTGGATCGATGCTTGCCGAACGCGGAGCGTTTCCGGGCCTTGCGGACTACGTCGCCACCAAGGCCGCGGTCGTCGGCTACACGAAAGGCGCAGCGCGCGACCTCGGCCCCCGCGGCATCACGGTCAACGTGTTGCAGCCTGGTTCGATCGACACCGACATGAATCCGGACGACGACCGCGATTTTGCAGAGCTCCAGCGCAAGCAGCACGCGCTGCAGCGCTTCGGCAAGCCGGAAGAGATCGCGGCCGGCGTGCTGTTCCTGGCAAGTCCCGAAGCCTCATTCGTGACCGGCACGGTGCTCAATGTCGATGGCGGCTTCACGGCATAACCAAAGCAACTTCAACATAAGGAACATCTCATGATCGAACTCAGGCCATTCAACAAACTCGGCAGCGCCGATCACGGCTGGCTCAAGGCGAAGCACCACTTCTCGTT
>DATCXE010000193.1:0-7199 GCA_036565985.1 Bradyrhizobium sp. | reverse complement strand
CCGGTGCAGGCGCGCGAGCTCGCCGGCGACGCCGAGCGCCTCGCCAACCGTCAGCCGCTCGTCGGCCAGTTGCGCGAGCATGCCGATCGAGCCGATGCGCTGCAGCGATCCGCCCGACGGCTCGATGTCGCCCGCGATCAGCCGCAGCAGCGTGGACTTGCCGCAGCCGTTGCGGCCGACGACGCCGGTGCGCTCGCGCCCGAGGGCGAGCGTCAATCCATCGAACAGAGGGCGACCGTCAGGGGTGGCGAGGGAGATGGAATCCAGAATGAGAAAGGCAGGCATGGAGAGCTTCCGAAATGAACTGATGTCGCGGAGCGGTCAGCTTTGCGATGTCCATTTCTCTCTCCAGGGTCTCGGTGACGGGTTTCGCCGGTTCCAGCCCGGCGTGCGCTTTCAGGGCCGAAGCCGGCAATCGATTATCTGCATTGCCTTCGTTCGTCCAGCGGACGCGAAATTTTCTTCGGGAATGTTTTGTCTCGGGCGGGGTCTTTCACTGCGGCTGGACCGTGAATTCTCTCGCAGGAAAACCGGAGGTTCGGATGATCAGACCGGCAATTAAGTTAGCAACGCTGACCATGTTTTCGGCGGCGTTGATTGTTTCGCCTCCATCCCTGCCGGCCTTTGCTGCCGGAGGAGGCGGCGGAGGAGGCGGCGACCCGCCTGCTTCCGCCATGCCGCCGCCGCAGGATACCAGGTCCGCTCCCAGGTCAAGCTCCAAGGCGACTTCCAGAGCCAAGAAGAAGGCCGACAAGCAGTCCAGTGTCGACGATGAAGCATTTCGACGGGGATATCGCACAGCCTACGAGACGATCTACGAGCGCAACGATTATGCCGGCGCGATCGAGCAACTGAAGGCACTCGGTCACGACGACAACGCCAACGTGGCCAATCTGATCGGCTATTCCTATCGCAAGCTGGGCGACTACGGGCTCTCGCAGGTCTGGTACGAGCGCGCGCTGAAGACGGACCCGAACCACGTGCTGACCTGGCAGTATTACGGGCTGTGGCAAATCGAGCAGGGCAATCGCGACCAGGCGTCGTATCATCTCAGCCGGATCGCTGCGATTTGCGGAACCGGCTGCGAGGAGTACCGGTCACTGGCCGCGGCGCTCGAAAAGCCGCCCGGCACCGGACTCGTCTACTGAGCGTTGTCTACCGAACGTTGATCCGCAATGCAGGCGCACCCTGTAATGGGCGCGCCTGAAGCGGCGATCAGGCCTGCGGCCGTGGTCCGTCCGGCGTCGCCGGGGGCGGCATGGCGCGCGTGCGGAAATAGTCGAGCACAAAGAGGCGGATCGCCGAGGACAGGTTTCCCTGCTGGCGGTTGCCATCGATCTCGCCGACCAGTTCGGACAGCGTCATGTTTCGCAGGCCCGAGATTTCCTTCATGCCGTTCCAGAAGGCCTCTTCGAGGCTGACGCTGGTCTTGTGGCCGGCGACCACGATCGAGCGTTTGACGACGGGTGACTTCATGATGCGTCTCCGTCATCAATCCTGTGCTGGTCGAGAAATTCGCGAGCGCGATCCTTCCGATGCTCATCGCGTGCGCGTTCGGTCCTGGTCCGGCCGAACCGGGCACGGTTGGCGTCGGCCTGCATGGCCGCTTGTTCTCGCTCGCTTCGCTTTTTGAATCGCTTGAGGTTGACCACATCGCCCATGCTGGCCTCCATCATCCGGCGTCTCGAAGGCAAGATGATTCATTGGCCAGAAAAATGTCTTTGCGCGTCGCGGAGGCAAACTTGATGGTCATGCAGAATCCTCGTGTAATGTTCTCTGATAGCATCAAAAAAATCTATTTCGCTCTGCGAAAACCGAACAATACCTGCTCCTACCATGCGCCGCTGCAAAGTCGATAGATGATCACCCTAATTCTTTCGGCGTCACGATCCATAATTATATCGCGCATCCGTAGTTTCCCGGGGGCGTTACCCCGGGTGTGTCATTTTGTCCGGCTGCACCAGGCGCTCGAACTCGGCCGCGCTGACAAAGCCTAACCGCACGGCCTCTTCCTTCAATGTGGTTCCGCGCGCATGCGCCGTCTTCGCGACCTTCGCCGCGTTGTCGTATCCAATCTTCGGAGCGAGTGCCGTGACCAGCATCAGCGAGCGCTCCATCAAATCGCGAATTCGCTTTTCGTCGGCGCGTATTCCCGCCACGCAATGTTCCGTGAACGAGCGGGCCGCATCCGACAGCAATTGAATGGAATGTATCATACAATATGCCAATGCGGGTTTGTAAACATTCAATTCGAAATGTCCCTGGCTGCCGGCGACCGTGATGGTCGTCTGGTTGCCGAACACCTGGCAGCAGACCATGGTCATCGCCTCGCATTGGGTCGGGTTGACCTTGCCGGGCATGATCGACGAGCCCGGTTCGTTTTCCGGCAGGATCAATTCGCCGAGTCCGGAGCGCGGGCCCGAGCCCAGGAGGCGAATGTCGTTGGCGATCTTGAACAGTCCGGTCGCGACCGAATTGATCGCGCCGTGCACCAGCACATAGGCGTCGTTGGAGGCGAGGGCTTCAAATTTGTTCGGCGCGCTGGCGAAGGGCAGCTTGGTAAGCTTGGCGACTTGCCTTGCGAACATTTTGCCGAATTTCGGTTTCGAGTTGAGGCCAGTGCCGACAGCTGTTCCGCCCTGCGCCAGCGGGAACAGGTCCTTCATCGCGGTGCGCAGCCGCGCGATTCCCAGTTCGACCTGCGCCGCATAGCCGGAGAATTCCTGTCCCAGCGTCAGCGGGGTCGCGTCCTGCGTATGAGTTCGCCCGATCTTGACGATCTTTGCGAACGCTTTTTCCTTCCTGCGCAATTCGCGATGCAATTCGCTCAATGCCGGGATCAGGTCTGCCACGATGCCTTGCGCCGCCGCGATATGCATTGCCGTCGGAAATGAATCGTTCGACGACTGGCTCATGTTGACATGATCGTTCGGATGCACCGGCTCCTTGGCGCCGAGTTTGCCGCCGAGCAGAACATTGGCGCGGTTGGCGATCACCTCGTTGAGGTTCATGTTGGTCTGGGTGCCGGAGCCGGTCTGCCAGACCACCAGCGGGAAGTGATCGTCGAGCTTGCCCTCGATTACCTCGCGGGCGGCGCGGGTGATGGCGCCGGCGCGGCGCGCATCGAGCAGGCCGAGTTCCCGGTTGGTTTGCGCGGAGGCGAGCTTGACGATGCCGAGCGCATGGACGATCGGCATCGGCATGCGGTCCTGGCCGATCTTGAAGTTCTGCCGCGAGCGTTCGGTCTGTGCGCCCCAATAGCGATCGGCGGGAACGTCGATCGGACCGAAACTGTCGGTCTCGCTGCGGGTGGATTTGTTTCGGGAGTTCGTTCGAGCCATGCGTAAAGTCCGTTGCGCCGCGAAGTGGCGGGACGCGCACACTACAGCGTTACGGACTTTCTCGCGCTCGGATTATTTCTTGCGGAAACGATCCAGCCGCACCACCTCCGCGCCCTCGCTCGCCTTCTCCGGCTCATTCGTGGTCTCGGCGGCGGGCGTCGGCGCGGCGACGGGCAGGGCGGGGGCAGCGGGAACGGCAGGCAGCTTCGCTGCCGGCGCTTCGGGCAAAGCTTCCGACGGCTCGAACTGCAGGCCGAACTGGACGGACGGATCGAGGAAGCTCTTGATCGCCGCGAACGGAACCACCAGTCGCTCGGGAATATTGCCGAACGAAAGGCCGACCTCGAAACGATCCTCGGTCACCACCAGATCCCAGAACTGATGCTGCAGGATGATCGTCATCTCCTCCGGATATTGCGCCAGCAGCCGCGGCGACAGCTTCACGCCGTCGGCGGCGGAGAGGAAGGTGATGAAGAAATGATGCTCGCCGGGCAGGCCGTGTTCGGCGGCGTCGGTCAGCACGCGGCGCAGCACCCCGCGCAGCGCGTCGCGCGCCAGCACGTCATAACGGATGTGATCGGTCGCCATGGTGGTCCTGTTACGTTCAATGGTGGCCGCCGGGTCTCCGACTCGCCCTTCTGTCGCATGGTACTCCGGCAGGGGCCGAAGGTCAGCAGCCGTGACGGGTCGAATTTGCGGCAGAAGCCCTCTGCCGGACGGAAAATGCAAAGAAAATGAAGTGGAGGCTTCTGTTGCCAGGTGCCTCCGAACCCCGCCTAACGGAGCTTAACCCGCTAGGACTTTAGACTTGGTCTTTCAAACTGCGTTACGCAGCCTGAGCAACCGGAGCATAGTTGTCGTTTGCAACTATTGCATAGCCCGATAACGGCGGAACCATACCGAGAAAAAACTCGCCCTTTACGCCCTCGTCGATCCTGTTTCGCCCCCGCCGAAGCCCTCCATTTAAAGGGTGGGCTTGGGTGGAGGCGCCGGGTACTGCCCCCGGGTCCGAATGGTTTATTGCGACGGTCATTTATTTCCATAGCCGGCGAACCGGCACCCCCAATATAGGGTGCAAGTCTGAAGAAAAATAGAGCCACTGGCGGGGACGAATTTGACGAGTTCGGTGGCTTCGGGCCGTTCCCGGATTGCGGCGAACTGCCGGTTCCTCGCCGGCTGCCACACCCCGGGCCGGAAAATTCTCCGTTAAGCCGGGTTCGATCTTGTCCTCTGGAGGGCAGGCCTGTGGGCTGATTGTGGCCGGCTCGTGGTCGATGTTCACTCGGGAATGCAAACGTATCCGCTCGCGAGTATTGCCGGCGCGGTGAGCCGCGAAGGTTGCGGTGTCTGGTCTCGCAGCACGGCTTTCCGACGCTCGGAGCAGGCTCCCGGCACGGGTGCGCCAGTTCGCGCCGGCCGCTAGCCCTGTCAGGATATTACCGGACGGAAGCGCTTGGGTTTTGCTGGCGTTGTCCGAGGAAACTCGCTAGGCAGTTTCCGGGACACGCATACAGACTGGTACACGTTATCCAAGCAACGGGCGAGAAGCCCCGCCTTTGGGGGAGTGAGATTCATGAGTGCTACACCGGGTCATGCGCCGGTTAAATCTATCATGCCGAAATGGGTTCGCGGACCGCAGGATTTTATCGGCGGCATCGCGTTGATGGCCATCGCATTGTTCGCCCTCTGGGCATCGAGCGACCTGCAGGGCATGCGCGGGTTTTCGTTCGGCGCCGGCACTGCGCCGCGGATGTTCGGGTTTCTGCTGCTGGGACTGGGCGCCGCCGTGACCGCCGTCGGCGTTTTGACCGAAGGCGCCCACCTTGCGAAATATCACTGGCGTGGACCGCTGTTCGTGTCGCTCGCGATCCTTTCGTTCGCCCTCACGATCCGACCGATGGGAATGATCTTCGCTGCGATGACGAGCTTCCTGATCGCCGCATGCGGGACGCATGAGACCCGGTGGATGGAGACGCTGATCGTCGGCGTCTGCCTGACGACATTCTGCGCTCTGTTGTTTCCTTATGCGCTCGGTCTGCCTTTGCAGATGCTGCCGACATTCATGATCCGTTGAGGGGACGATGGGCGATATCTTTTCAAATCTCGGGCTCGGCTTCGGTGTCGTTTTCCAGTTCGTGCAGTGGACCCCGGCGTTTCTTGGCGGCGCTTCGATCCCGATTCCCGTCAACATTCTGCTGTGCCTGATCGGCGCGCTGGTCGGTACGCTGGTCGGCGTGCTGCCGGGCATCGGCACCATCGCCACCGTCGCGATGCTGCTTCCGATCACCTTCGGCTTGCCGCCGGTAGGCGCGCTGATCATGCTGGCCGGCATCTATTACGGCGCGCAGTATGGCGGCTCGACCACGTCGATCCTGGTCAATATTCCCGGTGAGGCCGGGTCGGTGGTTACCGCGCTCGACGGCTTCCAGATGGCCAAGCAGGGCCGCGCCGGTCCGGCGCTGGCGATCGCGGCGATCGGTTCGTTCTTTGCCGGCTGTGTCGCGACCGTCCTCATCGCCATTCTGGGCGCGCCGCTCACCAAGCTCGCGCTGGCGTTCGGGCCTGCCGAATATTTCTCGCTGATGGTGCTCGGCCTGATCTTCGCCGTCGTGCTGGCAAAGGGCTCCGTGCTGAAGGCGATCGCCATGATCGTCCTCGGTCTGCTGCTGTCGATGGTGGGATCGGACATCGAAACCGGCGCTTCGCGCATGGCCTTCAACATTCCCGAACTGGCTGACGGTCTCGGTTTTGCCACGCTGGCGATGGGGTTGTTCGGTTTTGCGGAAATCATCCGCAATCTCGATGCCGGCGGCGAAAGCGACCGCCAACTGGTTCAGCAAAAGGTCTCCGGCCTGATGCCGACGGCAAAGGATCTCAGGGACTCGGCGCCGGCGATAGGGCGCGGGACCGTGCTTGGATCGATCCTCGGCATCCTGCCGGGCGGCGGCGCCGTCATCGCTTCGTTTGCGGCCTATACGTTCGAGAAGAAGATCTCGAAAACGCCCGAGAAGTTTGGCCGCGGCGCGATCCAGGGCGTTGCGGCGCCCGAAAGCGCGAACAATGCCGCCGCGCAAACCTCGTTCATCCCGCTTTTGACACTCGGCATTCCGCCGAACGCGGTGATGGCGCTGATGGTCGGTGCGATGACCATTCATGGCATCGTGCCGGGTCCGCAGGTGATGCAGAAGCAACCCGAACTCGTCTGGGGCATGATCGCCTCGATGTGGGTCGGCAACCTGATGCTGCTCGTCATCAACCTGCCGATGGTCGGCATCTGGGTGCGGCTGCTGCGCGTGCCGTATCGGCTGATGTTCCCGTCGATCGTGATCTTCTGCTCGATCGGCATCTACTCGGTGAACAACGCACCGACAGACGTCGTCATTGCAGGCGTATTCGGATTGATCGGCTATTGGCTCATCAAGCACGACTTCGAGCCGGCGCCCCTGCTGCTGGGCATGGTGCTCGGCCCGCTGATGGAGGAAAACCTGCGCCGGGCGCTTCTGATCTCGCGCGGCGACTGGTCGGTGTTCGTGACCCGTCCCCTGTCCGCGGTACTGATTGCGATTGCGGCCGGACTGCTGATCCTGACGGTGCTGCCGGCGCTGCGCAAGAAGCGCGATGAGGTCTTCGTCGAATCCGAAAACTGACCTGCGGCCGAGCGCCGCAGGTTGCAGTCTGGCCGACTTCGCGTGAACTGATATGACTAGCAGATGCCGGCTTGGGAGAGCCGGCATTTGTCTAAGGGCTGAAGGAACTTAACATGAGATCGTATGGACGCTCCCTGGCGAGCGGCTGTCTGGCTGTGCTCGCCGGATTTGCAATTTCTGCTCAGGCGCAGGCACAGACCTATCCGACCCG
>DATCXE010000187.1:0-2972 GCA_036565985.1 Bradyrhizobium sp. | reverse complement strand
GCCAGTCCACGACCATGCGGCTGATTCATCTGCCGCTGCTGCGCCCCGCCATGCTGGGCGCCGTCATCGTGGTGTTCGTGGATTGCCTCAAAGAGCTGCCGGCGACGCTGCTGCTGCGGCCGCTGAACGTCGAAACGCTGGCGACCTCGATCTACCAGTACGCCAGCCGCGGCAGTTTCGAGGAAGGCGCGCTCGCGGCCTTGCTGATCGTCGCCGCCAGCATCGGTCCGGTGGCGTGGCTTACCCGGTTTTCGGATGTGCCGGCGGGACCGGCTTAGGGTTGCAACACGGAACCAAGCATCCGTCGTCCCTGCGAACGCAGGGACCCATAACCCCGGTCATCTGTTGCTTGAATGAGATCTCTACTACGCAGATCCAACGAGAGGCCGCGGCGTATGGGTCCCGGCGTTCGCCGGGACGACGATTGCAGCGATCGCCAATCTCTACGCGTTCTTCAGCGCCACCCGAAACTCGGCTTCGGTTTTCGCCTTCACCTCGTCCAGCGTGACGCCGTCGGCGAGTTCGATCAGCGCCATGCCGTCCTTGCCGTGTTTGTCGATGGTGAAGACGGCGAGATCGGTCACCACCATGTCGACGACCTTCTCGCCGGTCAGCGGCAGGTTGCACTTCTTCAGAAGCTTCGGGCCGTCCTTGGCGGAATGCTCCATGACGACGACGACGCGCTTGACGCCGGCGACGAGGTCCATCGCGCCGCCCATGCCCTTGACCATCTTGCCGGGGATCATCCAGTTGGCGAGGTCGCCGTTCTGCGCCACCTGCATCGCACCGAGGATCGACAGATCGATATGGCCGCCGCGCACCATGCCGAAGGAATCGGCCGAAGAGAAATAGCTGGTGTCCGGCAGTTCGCTCACCGTCTGCTTGCCGGCGTTGATGAGGTCGGCGTCCACCTCATCCTCATAAGGGAACGGGCCCATGCCGAGCATGCCGTTCTCGCTCTGCAGGCTGACGTCGATGCCATCAGGGATGTAGTTTGAGACCAGCGTCGGAATGCCGATGCCGAGGTTGACGTAATAGCCGTCGCGCAGCTCCTTTGCGGCACGAGCGGCCATCTGTTCACGAGTCCAGGCCATGGGGGCTCCTCAAATGCTCTTTGGTTTGCGCATGATCTTTTCGGAAAACCGGTTCCCGCTTTTCCGGGCCATGCGACCGCTTACGCCGCGGGACGCGGGCGGGTGTTGCGGAACTCGATCCGCTTCCTGGCCGTCCCGACCTCGACGATGCGCTTGACGAAAATGCCGGGGGTGTGGATGTGGTCCGGATCGATCTCGCCGGCCGGCACCAGGTGCTCGACCTCGGCGACGGTGACTTTCGCAGCGGTGGCCATCATCGGATTGAAATTGCGCGCGGTCTTGCGATAGACGAGGTTCCCGGCGGTGTCGCCTTTCCAGGCGTGCACGATGGCGAGATCGGCGAACAGGCCGCGCTCCATGATGTATTTCTCGCCGTCGAACTCCTTCACTTCCTTGCCTTCGGCGATCAGCGTGCCGACGCCGGTCTTGGTGTAGAAGGCCGGGATCCCGGCGCCGCCGGCGCGGATGCGCTCGGCCAGCGTGCCCTGCGGATTGAATTCGAGTTCCAGTTCGCCGGCGAGGTATTGCTGCGCGAACAGCTTGTTCTCGCCGACATAGGACGAGATCATCTTCCTGATCTGCCGCGTTTCCAGCAGCCGGGAGAGGCCGATGCCGTCGACGCCCGCATTGTTGGAGACGACGGTGAGATTCTTGACGCCTGAATCGCGGATCGCATCCGACAGCGTCTCGGCAATGCCGCACAGACCGAAACCGCCCGACATGATCATCATGCCGTCCTTGAGGACGCCATCGAGTGCCGATTTGGCGTCGGGGTAAACCTTTTTCATGGAAACACGACCTGATGGATGGAGGGGCGGAAAGCCGCCATTATCAAGGATTATTAGGCGAATTCTTCGCGGTGCGTCAATGACGGGGGGATATCCGCCCCCGGCCCCCGCCCCTGGGCCGCTATGGCCTTGAAAGCGACAAGAAAACCCTTCAAGTTGTGGGGGTTGGCACGGCCTTGCCGAGGCGGCGGCCGTCTTGATCAGCAGTACCGTCAATCAAAAAGACCATTACGCTTAACCCGAGTTCGGTTTAATCAGATCCGGATATGTCATTGACGATGGCCCAAGGAATGAAGCGCCTGGGAATGCCGGTTGCGGCGTTGTTCAGCGCAGCTTTGATCGGCCTGATCGGCACGTCCTGGTTCCTGAACCGGGATGCGCTGCGGCAGGCGGTCGAGGCACAGATCCGCGCCGTGACCGGGCTCGATCTGGTGGTCGCGGGCCACATCGACGTATCGGTGTTTCCCGGCAGCTACGTTTCCTTTCACAACGTCGGCCTGAAGGGCGGCGGCACCACGGACCCGGCACTGCGGGTCGACGTGCTGACCGCGAATTTGCGGCTGCTGCCGCTATTGCTGCGCAGGTTCGAAATCGCCGACGTCATGATGCTGCGCCCGCATATCCTCGTCGTCAGGGACAACCATGGCGAGAGCAACTGGACGCCATTTGTCGAGCGAATAGCGCGCGCCATGAAGCCCGGCGCCGAAAACCAGGTGTCGTTCTCGGAAATCAGGATTCAGGACGGCGTGCTCAAATATGAGGACGCCGCCAACCAGATCACCGAGCAGCTCGGCGATATCGATCTCTCGCTGGCGTGGCCGTCGATCTCGCGCTCGTTCGCGGCGACCGGACAGTTCGACTGGCGTGGAGAACGCGTCGACGGCTCGATCTCGGCCGGCGACTTCGTCGCGATGCTGTCGGGCGACCGCTCCGGCCTGAAGGCGCGGCTGGTCTCGGCGCCGGTCAAGCTCGCCTTCGACGGTTCGGTCGCCAACCGCACCAGCCTGATGATGGAAGGTGTCGTCACCGTCGACAGCCCCTCGCTGCGCAACACGCTGCGCTGGGTGGGACAGCAACCGCCCGGCAGTGG
>DATCXE010000171.1:0-5882 GCA_036565985.1 Bradyrhizobium sp. | reverse complement strand
GGTTGGCCTTGTCGAACGAGGTCTTGTAAACGAGGCCGATCTTCAGCCGCGCCGCGATTTCCTTCAGCGCCGAGGCAACTTCGAGCGCGTGCGCCCGGCTTTCGAGCTGGCAGGGTCCGGCAATGATCGAAATCGGCAGGTCGTTGCCGAATTGGACACCGCGGACGGTGACGACCGGTGCTGCCTGGAGGTTCGCGTTCAAGGGATTTTCCTTCGTGTCCGGCGCGGACCATGCCGGTCCGCACCATCAGGATCAACCCCATTTAGTCCCCGAATGACAGGGTTGCGCTGTTACTTCACCGCGGAGAACGCCGTCGGCACCAGCAACTGGCTGACGATGTTGTCGATGATCTGGCCATCCTCCTCGCTCTTGGCGCGGCCGGCGATCCAGTCGGGATCGGACTGGAATGCGGTCCACTTCTTCTCGCGATCGGCGAGTGAATCCCAGGCGACGAAATAGGTCAGCTCCTGATTGGAGGTGCCGATCAGCGTGGTGAAGAAGCCGGCCTGCTTGATGCCGTGCTTGTCCCACAATTTCAGCGTCAGCGTATCGAAACGCTTCATCAGCGCCGGCAGGCGGCCCGGCAGACAGCGATAGACGCGCATTTCCATGATCATCGGTTTTGCTCCCAAGGTTGTTGTTCTTGCGGAAGCAGTTTGTCGCAACAATCGACGCGTTCGTCAAAGGCGGAACTGGTCTTCGATCCTCATGGTGAGGAGGCGCGCAAGCGCCGTCTCGAACCATGTGGCCCGGCTCGTGCCATTCATCCTTCGAGACGACCGCTCCGCGGTCTCCTCAGGATGAGGTCTGGCAGCTCGGCGTAGGGCGCGACGAGCCTACACCAGCCGCGACTGCACCACCGCCGCCTGAATGAACGACGCAAACAAAGGATGCGGTTCGAACGGGCGCGACTTCAGTTCGGGGTGGAATTGCACGCCGATGAACCACGGATGGTCTTCGTATTCGACGATCTCCGGCAGCACGCCGTCGGGCGACAGCCCCGAGAAGCGCAGGCCGTGCTGTTCGAGCCGGTCCTTGTAGTCGGTGTTGACCTCGTAGCGATGGCGGTGGCGTTCCGAGATCTCGGTCGCGCCGCCATAGACTTCCGACACCCGGCTGCCGCGCTTCAGCGCCGCCGGATAGGCGCCGAGCCGCATGGTGCCACCGAGATCGCCGGACTTCGAGCGCTTCTCCAGTTCGTTGCCGCGCAGCCATTCCGTCATCAGGCCGACGAGGGGCTCGCTGGTCGGGCCGAACTCGGTGGAGTTCGCCTCCTCGATGCCGACGAGATTGCGTGCGGCCTCGATCACCGCCATCTGCATGCCGAAGCAGATGCCGAAATACGGCACGTCGCGCACGCGCGCGAATTGCGCCGCGCGGATCTTGCCCTCGGCGCCGCGCTGGCCGAAGCCGCCCGGCACCAGGATGCCGTTGACGTGCTCGAGGAACGGCGCCGGATCCTCGTTCTCGAACACCTCGCTCTCGATCCAGTCGAGATTGACCTTCACCTTGTTGGCGATGCCGCCATGCGACAGCGCCTCGATCAGCGATTTGTAGGCGTCCTTCATGCCGGTGTACTTGCCGACGATGGCAATGGTCACCGCGCCTTCCGGGTTGCGCACGCGTTCGTTGATGACGTTCCAGCTCTGCAGCGCCGGCGGAATTTTCGGCGCGATGCCGAACGCGGCCAGCACCTCATCATCGAGGCCTGCAGCGTGATAGGCCTCGGGCACGGCGTAGATGTTGTCGACGTCCCTCGCCTCGATGACAGCACTTTCGCGTACGTTGCAGAACAGGCCGAGCTTGCGGCGCTCTTCCTTGGGGATTTCGCGATCGGTACGGCACAAGAGGATATCCGGCTGAATGCCGATCGAGCGCAGTTCCTTGACCGAGTGCTGGGTCGGTTTTGTCTTAAGTTCGCCGGCGCTTGGGATGAACGGCAGCAGCGTCAGGTGAATGTAGACCGCGTGATCGCGCGGCAGTTCGTTCTTGAGCTGACGGATCGCCTCGAAGAACGGCAGGCCTTCGATATCGCCGACGGTGCCGCCGATTTCCACCAGCACGAAATCGTAATCGTCGTTGCCCGAGAGCACGAATTCCTTGATCGCGTTGGTGACGTGCGGGACGACCTGAATGGTCGCGCCGAGATAGTCGCCGCGGCGTTCCTTGCTGATGATGTCCTGATAGATGCGCCCGGTGGTGATGTTGTCGGCCTTGGTGGCCGGACGTCCGGTGAAGCGCTCGTAATGGCCGAGATCGAGATCGGTCTCGGCGCCGTCATCGGTCACGAACACTTCGCCGTGCTGATACGGCGACATCGTTCCGGGATCGAGGTTGAGATAGGGGTCGAGTTTGCGGAGACGGACCTTGTACCCGCGAGCCTGCAGCAGGGCACCGAGTGCCGCTGAAGCCAGACCCTTTCCGAGCGAAGAAACCACGCCGCCGGTGATGAATATGTACCGCGCCATGGGACTTAACCTTTAAGGCTACACCCCCGATTCGCCAAAACGAATCGTATGCTCAGGCGAACATTGTGCCGGGCTGTGGGTGACGTGAAATTTACAGCGAAATCAGAGCATTGATGGGAAGTTCTGATGCAGGACGGTAGAGGCCGTCCTGCATAGCCACCCTGCTTTATTGCGAACGTGGCGCCTGCGGGCCCGAAGGCGCGGCCGGCTGGCCCTGCTGTTCATCGACCTTTTTCAGCGTGTCCAGAACGCCGCCGGAAGTCGGCGGAGCAACGGGGGTCGCGCCACCGGGCTGCGACTGCGATGCCGGAGGCGTGCCGATGATCGAGGTCGGCGCGCGATTGGCGCCAGCCAGCCAGGCCAGCATCATGCTGGTGACGAAGAAAAGCCCCGCCAGGATTGCGGTCGTGCGCGTCAGCAGGTTGGCGGTACCGCGGCTCGACATGAAGCCGGCGCCACCGCCCATGCCAAGACCGCCGCCTTCGGATTTCTGCAGCAGCACGGCGCCGATCAGCACGGCGACGATCATGAGGTGAACGACGATAATGACGGTGTGCATCTCTAACCTTCCGTCACAAGCCGAGAGCGCCGGGCTTCGGCTGCACCATTGGGCTTGCGGGTTTTCCTGAAGTTGCGCGGTGTTACACGATCGGACGGGGCATTGTCACCCCCAACCGCTGGCCCGGAGATAATT
The DNA here is from genome assembly GCA_036565985.1 of Bradyrhizobium sp. Lineage (GTDB taxonomy): Bacteria > Pseudomonadota > Alphaproteobacteria > Rhizobiales > Xanthobacteraceae > Bradyrhizobium. Next base: position 2,719 of record DATCXE010000171.1, on the reverse strand, counting down.
GCCGCAGCCGTGGCGGCAAGCCCATCCGGCGGCTGGCTCGCGATCACATTCGAACTTGAAGCGGCGCCAATTTCTCTTATAATGGACAAATGGATACTATTATAGACGAACTTGGCGCCCGGTTGGCGCAGCGTCTACGGCTCGAGCGTGACAGCCGCGGCTGGTCGCTGGCTGACCTCGCCGAACGTTCCGGGGTTTCCAAGGCCACGATCAGCAAGATCGAGCGCGCGGAGGTCAGTCCGACCGCGGTCGTTCTGGTCCGGCTCGCAAGCGCCTTCGACCTAACCCTTGCAGGCCTGTTGCTGCGCGCCGAGGGCCAGGGAGGTCGGCTGTCGCGCGCCGCCGAACAACCGGTGTGGCGCGATCCCGAAACCGGCTATCTGCGTCGCCAGGTATTCGTCCGGCCCGATCATCCCGTCGAGATCATCAAGGTCGAGATGCCGGCAAAACAGCGCGTGACGCTGCCGACGTCATCCTATGCGCATATCCGCCAGGCGCTTTGGGTGCTGTCGGGCGCGCTCGTGATCATCGAAGGCGGCGAGCGCCACGAACTCGGCACCGGCGATTGCCTCGGATTCGGTCCGCCGGCAGAGGTGACCTTCGCCAACGAAACCAGCGCTCCTTGCACTTACGTCGTTGCCCTTGCACGGAGCTGACACATGGCTGGCATCCAGATCAAGACACTGAAATCCTCGCCGGAAATCTGCGCGGCGCTCAGTGAAATGTTGATCGAAACCGTCGCCAATGGCGGCTCGGTCAGCTTCATGCACCCGCTTCCCCAGCGGTCGGCCGAAGCATTCTGGCTCGACGCACTGGCTGCCGCCGACCGCGGCGAGCGGATCGTTCTCGGCGCTTTCGATGGCAAAGACCTGATCGGCACCGTGACGCTCCTGCTCAACCTTCCGCCGAACCAGCCCCACCGCGCCGAAATCGCGAAGATGATGACGCGATTGCGTCACCGGCATCGTGGCATCGCCACGGCCCTGCTGCACGAGGCCGAACGCATCGCGATCGAGCGCGGACGCTGGCTGCTGGTGCTCGATACCGCCGAGGACGAGGGCGCGGCCGGACTTTACGAGCGGATGGGATTTCAGCTGACCGGATTGATTCCGGACTACGCCCTCAAGCCGCACGGCGGCCTCACGGGAACGCTGATCTACTGGAAGCGCCTGCGGGAGAGCGTGCCGGCTTGAGCTAGCACCTCGCCGCGATCGCGAGGAAATCGGCCGCCTTCAGGCTGGCGCCGCCAACGAGCGCGCCATTCACATTGGCGACCCCCATCAGTTCCGCGGCGTTGGAGGGCTTTACCGAGCCGCCGTAGAGAATGCGGATCTTGCCACCCTCGGCCTTGAAGCGCTCGGTGAGGACACCGCGGATAAACCGATGAACCTGCTCGACATCGCCAGCGGTCGGCGTCAAGCCGGTACCGATCGCCCAGACCGGCTCGTACGCCACCACCAGATTGGCCGAGGTCGCGCCATCAGGCAGCGATCCCGCAAGCTGTCCGCCACAGACATCGAGCGTCTGTCCGGCGTCGCGCTGCTTCTGGGTCTCGCCGATGCAGACGATGGCCACCAGACCCGCCCGCCAGGCGGCCTCCGCTTTCTGCCGAACCAGCGCATCGGTTTCGCCGTGGTCGGCGCGGCGCTCGGAATGGCCGACAATGATGGCGCCGGCGCCGGCATCCGCCAGCATTTCCGCCGAGAGGTCGCCAGTATGAGCGCCAGAAGCCTTCGGGTGGCAGTCCTGGGCGCCGACGGCGAGTTTTGAACCGCGCGCCCTGTCGGCGAAGCCGGCGATCAGGGTCGCCGGGGGGCACACCAGCAGGTCGGCCTTCCCAGCCAAGGCGCCTGCGCCGGCAATCATGGCTTCGAATTCACCCAGGGCGGATTTCAGGCCGTTCATTTTCCAGTTCCCGGCGATCAGCGGCCGAATGGCGTCGGTCATGTCAATTTTCCCGCAAATGTCAGACTTTGTGGCTTTCAGAATGGGCTAGCAGAGGCGCGCGGCCAGTTCCAGATACCGGTCCAACCATCCCCGGCCGTTAACCGCTTCAATTCGCCCCATGGGCGAGGTTGCGAGGGCGCGGCCGCCACTTTATGATGCATTTTCAACTCGGTGAGATCCTGTTGCGGAAATCGATCCTGGAATCGAATTCCCCTGGGCACGACCCGGTTCCCCTCTCCTTAAAAAAACAAGTTGGACCCATGCTTCGAGGAATGCGGAAAGCCTCATCAAACTGGCTCGGCAAGATTGTCATGGCCGTCGTGATGGGCGTTTTGATTGTCAGTTTCGCAGTTTGGGGCATCGCCGACATCTTCAAGGGATTCGGACAGTCGTCGCTGGCGACAATTGGCGGCACCGAGATTTCAACAGAGCAGTTCCGCCAGATCTACACCGACAAGCTGCAGCAGCTTGGCCGCAGTTTCGGCCGCCCGCTGACCTCAGAACAGGCGCGCGCGTTCGGGCTTGACCGGCAGGTATTGCAGCAGACCATCGCCGAAGCCGCTCTCGACGAGGAAGCGCGGCGCATGGGGCTCTCCCAGTCGCAGGAAGAAACCATGCGGCTGATCTACAGCGATCCCAACTTCAAGGGATTGGGCGGCGGCTTCGACCCCGCACGCTTCCAGGCCACGATCCGGCAGTTCGGCTACACCGAGCAGCGCTATCTCGCCGAGCAGCGGCGCCTCGGGCTGCGGCGGCAGATTGTCGGCACCGT
>DATCXE010000184.1:0-5235 GCA_036565985.1 Bradyrhizobium sp. | reverse complement strand
TGATCGCCGTCCATCAGCACTTCCGGCTCGACGATCGGCACGATCTGCGCGGCCTGGCACAGCGCGGCATAGCGCGCCAGCGCGTGCGCGTTGACGCTGATTGCCGTCATGGTGGGAATGCCCCGGCCGTCAGTGCCGTTGCCGATGTCGATCACCGCGCGCCACTTGGCGAAGCGCGCGCCGCGCTCGTAATACTTCTTCAGCCGCTCGGCGAGCTTGTCGAGGCCGACGGTGACCAGTTCGCCCGGACATTGCGGCAGCGCCTGCGTTCCTTCATCTACCTTGATGCCGGGGATCGCGCCGGACTGCTCGATTAGCTTGACCAGCGGCGTGCCGTCCTTGGCGTTCTGCCAGATCGTCTCATCGTAGAGGATCACGCCCGAGACGTATTTGCTCATCGCCTCGGTGGAGCGGAACAACATCTCGCGATAGTCGCGGCGGTTCTCCTCGGTCGATTCGACCTTGATGGCGTCGAAACGCTTCTTGATCGTGCCGGAGGATTCGTCGGCGGCGAGAATGCCCTTGCCCGGGGTGACCATGGCGAGGGCAACCTTGTTGAGGTCAGCGAGATTCATGGCTACGTCTCCAGAAACATCATGCCCTTGCGCACCAAAATAGGCGGTTCTCGGGCAATTGCCTAGAAAACGTTGGTCGCACCGGGGGTGTTTGCGAGGCCCGGGTACCCGTCAGGCCACCCGCGGATCGAGTTCGCCCTTGGTATAACGCTTGGCCATTTCGGCCGTCGTCAGCACCTTCTTGATCTTGCTGGCCTGGCCCGCGGTGTTGAATTCCTGCAGCCGCTGCTTGCACAGCTTGGCCATCGCTTCCATCGCCGGCTTGAGATATTTGCGCGGATCGAACTCTTCCGGATTGTCCTTCAGGACCTTGCGGATCTGTCCGGTCATCGCCATACGGTTGTCGGTGTCGATGTTGATCTTGCGCACGCCGTTCTTGATGCCGCGCTGGATTTCGGAAACCGGCACGCCCCAGGTCGGCTTCATCTTGCCGCCATTGGCGTTGATGATCTCCTGCAAATCCTGCGGCACCGAGGACGAGCCATGCATCACCAGATGCGTGTTCGGCAGCTTGCGATGGATTTCCTCGATCACGTTCATGGCGAGGATGTCGCCGTCCGGCTTGCGGGTGAACTTGTAGGCGCCGTGCGAGGTGCCCATCGCGATCGCCAGCGCGTCGACTTTTGTCTCCTTGACGAACTTCACGGCTTCGTCGGGATTGGTCAGCAACTGGTCGTGCGACAGCTTGCCTTCGGCGCCGTGGCCGTCCTCCTTGTCGCCCATGCCGGTCTCGAGCGAACCGAGCACGCCGAGTTCGCCTTCCACCGAGATGCCGCCGAGATGGGCCATGTCGGTAACGGTCTTGGTCACGCCGACATTGTAGTCCCAGTCGCCGGGCGTCTTGCCGTCGGCCTTCAGCGAGCCGTCCATCATCACCGAGGTGAAGCCCGCCTGGATCGCGGTCATGCAGGTCGCAGGCTCATTGCCGTGGTCGAGATGCACGCAGACCGGAATCTGCGGATAGATTTCGGTGACGGCGTCCATCATGTGCTTGAGCATGACGTCGTTGGCGTAGGAGCGCGCGCCGCGCGAGGCCTGGATGATCACGGGCGCGTCGAGCGAGGACGCCGCCTCCATGATCGCCAGCGCCTGTTCCATGTTGTTGATGTTGAAGGCCGGCACACCGTAATCGTGCTCTGCCGCGTGATCGAGCAGTTGACGCAAGGTAATGCGGGCCATTCAAATTCTCCTGTATTTGCCGCGCCGTTGGCGCTCCACTAATTTCGTTATTAACGCAGTTTCAGAACTTCCACGCCGGGGAGCGGTTTGCCTTCCATCCACTCGAGGAATGCGCCGCCGGCCGTCGAGACATAGGAAAAATCGCCGGCCACGCCGGCCTGGTTCAGCGCCGCGACGGTGTCGCCGCCACCGGCAACCGAAATCAGTTTCTTCGCCTTGGTGCGCTCTGCGGCATGCTTCGCCGCGACCATGGTGCCGCGGTCGAACGGCGTCATCTCGAACGCGCCGAGCGGGCCGTTCCAGACCAGTGTCTTGGCATCGTCGATCGCGGCATGAATCCGCGCGGTCGATTGCGGCCCGACGTCGAGGATCATGCCGTCGGCCGGGATCGCGTCGAGCCCATAGGCGTGCGAGGGCGAGTTGGCGGCGAAGTGATAGGCGACCACCGCATCGACCGGCAGGATGATGGCGCAGTTTGCCGCCTCGGCCTTTTCCATGATGCGGAGCGCGGTCGCCGCGAGATCCTTCTCCGCCAGCGACTTGCCGACGCCGACGCCCTGCGCGTGCAGGAAGGTGTTGGCCATGCCGCCGCCGATGATAAGCGCGTCGACCTTGCTGACGAGGTTTTCGAGCAGGTCGATCTTGGTCGAGACCTTTGCGCCGCCGATAATCGCGATCACGGGTTTGGTCGGTGCTTCCAGCGCCTTGGAGAGCGCATCGAGTTCGGCCTGCATGGTACGGCCGGCATAGGCGGGCAGTTTGTGGCCGAGACCTTCAGTCGAGGCGTGCGCGCGGTGCGCGGCCGAGAACGCGTCGTTGACCCAGATGTCGCCGAGCTTTGCCAGTTCGGCCACGAACGCCGGATCGTTCTTTTCCTCTTCCTTGTGGAAACGGGTGTTCTCCAGGCAGAGGATGTCGCCGTCCTTCATGGCGCCAACGGCCTTGGCCGCGGCCTCGCCGATGCAGTCGTCGGCGAAGGCGACCGGCTTGTCGATGACCTTCGACAGCGCTTCGGCAACGGGCTTGAGCGAATCCTTGGCATCGCGGCCCTTCGGTCGGCCGAAATGCGCGAGCAGGATGACCTTGCCGCCCTTGTCCGAAATTTCGGTGATGGTGGGTGCAACGCGCTCCAGCCGTGTCGTGTCGGTGACGCGGCCGTTTTCCATGGGCACGTTGAGATCGACGCGCAGCAGCACGCGCTTGCCCTTCACGTCGACGTCATCGAGGGTGCGGAATGATTTTGTCATTGGCGGGTCTCTTGTCCCGGGCGCGCGGCGGCGCGAAGTTCCGCCGTGCTGAACCGGGACCTGCGTTGAATGGTCCCGGCGCTGCGCCGCGTCACTTCGTGCTGCGGCGCGTCCGGGACACGAGACTTGCGTTACAGCAGCTTGCCCATCGCGACGGCGGTGTCGGCCATGCGGTTGGAGAAGCCCCATTCATTGTCGTACCAGGACATCACCCGCACCAGCGTGCCGTTCTGCACCTTGGTCTGGTCTTCGTGGAACGTCGAAGAGTGCGGATCGTGGTTGAAGTCGATCGAGACGTTCGGTGCCGACGTGTAGCCGAGGATACCCTTCAACTGCTGCTCGGATGCGCGCTTCATCGCCGCGTTGACTTCCTTGATGTCGGTGGCGCGCTTGGCGATGATCTTGAGATCGACCACCGAGACGTTCGGGGTCGGCACGCGGATCGCGACGCCGTCGAGCTTGCCCTTCAGTTCGGGCAGCACGAGGCCGATCGCCTTCGCCGCACCGGTCGAAGTCGGGATCATCGACACCGCTGCCGCTCGGCCGCGATAGAGATCCTTGTGCAGGGTGTCGAGGGTCGGCTGGTCGCCGGTATAGGCGTGGATCGTGGTCATGAAGCCGGTCTCGATGCCGACCGTGTCGTTCAGAACCTTGGCGACGGGCGCCAGGCAGTTGGTGGTGCAGGAGCCGTTGGAGACGACCAGGTGAGCGCTGGTCAGCGTGTCGTGATTGACGCCGTAGACGATGGTGGCGTCGGCGTTGTCGGCGGGGGCGGAGACCAGCACGCGCTTGGCGCCGGCGGTCAGATGCGCGGAGGCCTTGTCCTTGGCGGTGAAGATGCCGGTGCACTCCAGCGCGATGTCGACGCCAAGCGCCTTCCACGGCAGCTTGGAGGGATCGCGCTCGGCGGAAACCTTGATCTTGCCATTGCCGAGATCGAGCGAGTCGCCATCGACGGTCACGGTGCCGGGGAAGCGGCCATGCACGGAATCGAAGCGCAGCAGGTGGGCGTTGGTCTCGACCGGGCCGAGATCGTTGATGCCGACCACCTCGATATCCTTGCGGCCGGACTCTGCGATCGCCCGCAGAACGTTGCGGCCGATGCGGCCAAATCCGTTGATCGCGACCCGGAGTGCCATGCTCGTTTCTCCTCTGATAGCTGGCGCCGTCCCCGTGGAATCGTTCCACGAGGGGCTTACGGCGGAACGCCCGGTTCGGCCGGGCGGGAACGGTCAAGATGGGGGTTAGGTAGACCCTTTTCCCGGCAATCTCAACCGTCAGCCCAAGCGCTTCAGGGCAGCGTTAACGGCGGCCTCGGCGGTAATTCCAAAGTGCTTGAAAAGGTCCTTGGCGGGGGCGCTGGCGCCGAATCCGTGCATGCCCACGAATTCACCATCCTGGCCGATTACGGCGTCCCAGCCCCAGCGCACCGCGGCCTCGATGGCGATCTTGACCGGGGCATTGCCGATGATGGCCTTCCGCCGGTCGGCTGGCTGCGCCAGCAGCAGTTCGAGCGAGGGGACTGAAACCACCCGCGACGCAACGCCGCGCTCGGCCAGTTGCTTCTGGGCGGCCACTGCGATTTCGACCTCGGAGCCCGAGGCGAACAACGACACCTTGGCTTCGCCCTGCGCCGGAACCAACTCGTACGCGCCGTGCGCGCAGGGGTTGTCGTTCGGCGCTGATGTGCGCAATTGCGGCAGGTTCTGTCGGGTCAGCGCCAGCACGGTCGGACCATCCACGCGGTTGAGCGCCAGCTCCCAGCATTCCGTCACCTCGACGGCGTCGCAGGGCCTGAACACGCGCATGTTGGGAATGGCGCGAAGCGCAGCGAGATGCTCAACCGGCTGATGCGTCGGTCCGTCTTCGCCGAGCCCGATCGAATCGTGGGTCATCACGTAGACGACGCCTGTGCCCATCAGCGCGGCGAGCCGCATTGCGGGCCGCGCATAATCGGTGAAGACCAGGAAGGTCGCGCCGTTCGGCGCAAAGCCGCCATGCAGGAAAATGCCGTTCATGGCCGCGGCCATGCCGTGCTCGCGGATGCCGTAATGGATGAAGCGGCCCTTCGGCGTCTTGGCCGAAAACGCCGTCGCGGATTTCGCCTTGTTGTTGTTGGAGCCGGTGAGGTCGGCGGAGCCCGCGAGAAACTCCATCGGCATCGCCGCTGCGATCGCCTCGATCGCGGATTCGGATGATTTTCGCGTGGCGATATTCTGCGGCGTTTCCAGCAG
>DATCXE010000142.1:0-5223 GCA_036565985.1 Bradyrhizobium sp. | reverse complement strand
AGCCTCTGCAAATCGGGCGCCCGCCGCACTCGCTGCCGCCGCACCGCTGCGCAAGCTTCCAGTCGCCCCGTCGATGAGGCCCGCAGCACTCAACTGATCGGCGAGACCGGACGGTATTGCCGCAGCGATCTGATCCTTCTGTGAAGTGAGAAGAGACGCCAGCCCGCTTGCATCGAGACCCATGCCGCGTTGCTGCTGGCCTAATGCGCCAAGAACCACGGGGCCGAGCATGCCGAGCAGCGACTTGCTGGTGCCCTCGCCGATCCCGGCGAACTTGCCAATCATCTGCGCCATCGTATCCAGCGTGCCGCCACCAAACAGGCCGGAAAGCATGTTCGATCCCGTATCCGCCACCAGGTTCTGGCCGGCGCCGCCGACGAGATTCCTGAGGCTCTCCAGCGAATCGGATTGTTGCGTCAGCGTGTTGTTGAGCTGGCGTGCCCCATTGGGAGTGGAGGCAACATCAGCGAGACTTGCGAGAAGCGCGGGAATCGCACCCGCGATGGTTTTTTGCGCGACATTGCGATCAAGCCCCAGAGCAGAAGCGATCTTCGCTATCACGTCCGGAGTTAGAAATTGCATCACTACAGAGACCAGATTCGTCGCCATGGCGGTCCTCCTGAGCAGGATACATTTGCGTGCTCAGGTTAGTCCGCCCAATCCGGATTGCGTCTCTTGAGCTTGATCACCTTATATTACAACCTCTCCGGATTTATCCGGGTTCCACAAAATGCCGCTACCCTTCGGGAACCGGAGCGCGACGTGAAAGAATTCGCGTGGCGTGCGATGCTGCATCGGGGCACATCGCCGCCGCAGGCGCTGGCGCCGACCCTTCACGCTGCCCCTCACGCTGCCTGGGGCTGATGGAGCTTGCAGAGCATGTCGAACCTGGATCTTGCATTGTCGGTTGCGCTTGGCATCGGGCTCGCCGCCGCAACCGGATTCCGGCTGTTCCTGCCGCTGCTGGTTCTAAGCGTGGCGGCTTACACCGGACATGCAAGCCTGAACGAGAGTTTCGCATGGCTGGCCACACCAGCCGCCGTCATCATGCTCGGCACCGCAGCGATCGTGGAGATCGCCGCGTTCTACATTCCGGGCGTGGATAACCTGCTCGATACTGTGGCGACGCCCGGCGCGGTCATCGCCGGGACCATCGCATCCGCTGCGGTCATGACCGACCTGCCGCCGATGCTGAAATGGACGGCGGCCATCATCGCGGGCGGTGGCGTAGCCGGCATCACGCAAGGTTTGACCGCAATGCTCCGGGCAAAGTCCACCGTCTTCACCGGCGGCCTTGGCAATTCGGCCGTTGCAACCGCCGAACTCGGCAGCGCCTCGCTGATTTCGATCCTGGCGCTCGCAGCGCCGCTCGCAGCGCTCGCACTGGTCGTTCTCTTTTTCTGGCTGGCCTTCCGCCTGATTCGTAGTTTGGCTCGGAGATCGGATCAGCCAAATGCACGATAAAGCCGCCGCAAATGGCCGGGCTTCTGTCTGGGCAGAATTTGTTTGGGATTGAACCCGCGGCGGCGATGCGGCGACTGACAGATCGTGCGAACCTCCGGGGCGCACGTCCAGGGGGCATCTTCGAATGATTCTTCAATCCCTCGCCGGGTTGCCGGCATTCATGGTCTATTTCTGCACGGCGATCATCGCCGTGGTGGCCTACCTCTTTGTCTATACCCGCCTCACCGCGCACAACGAGTTCGACCTGATCCGCGCCAACGAGCCCGCGGCGGCGATTGCGCTCGGCCTCAGCCTGCTCGGCTTCGTGCTGCCGCTGGTCAGCGCCATCGCCCATTCCGCCAACGTATGGGACTGCCTGATCTGGGCCGCGATCGCGCTGATCGTGCAGATAACAGTCTATTTCCTGGTCAGGGTGCCGGTGCCGGACCTGTCGAAGCGAATCGCAGGCGGCGAGCTCGCCGCCGCCATCTGGCTCGGGCTTTCCTCACTGGCCGCCGGCGCAATCAACGCCGCCTGCATGATCTACTGACCATGAACAACAAGCCAGACAAGGATTTCGGCAAGCGCAGGCCGGTCTCGGCGACGGTTGCGCCGCGGCCCGGCCCGCCGGCAAAGCGCTCCGGTCACGTCGCCCTGCTGCTGATGGGGACGTTTGCGGTCGGCAGCGCCGCCTACGCGTTGATGCCGAGCCAGCGTTGCGAACGACCACCCAACGCGCCGCAGCCGTCGCTCCTGCAGAGCAACACCGCTGAATGTCCGCCGCGCAGCTCTTCCTCCGGCAGCAGCCATGGTGGCTCCGGCGGCAACTCGTCCTCGCGCAGCAGCTACTACAGCAGCGATTCCTCATCGAGCCATTCGTCGTCGGGCACGAGCGATTCGGGTTCGCACGCGGTGGCGCGCGGCGGCTTCGGCGCCTTTGCGCATTCGTTCGGTTCGCACTTCTCCAGCGGCGGCTGACGTCCATGCAGCGCATCGTCTGCCCCGAACGCGACGACTGGCGTGCGACCGCAGAGCGCACCGGATTCGATTTTCACACCCTCAACGGCGAGCGCTACTGGGACGAACGCGCCTATTACGCCTTCACGCTGGACGAGATCGAACGCCGGATCGAGGCGCCCACCGGCGAGATCGACGCGATGTGCCTCGAACTGGTCGGACGCGCGATCGGCGATGAAAAATACCTGCGTCGGCTGAAGATACCCGAAGCGTTCTGGCCGCTGTTGTCCGAGAGCTGGCACCGCGACGATGCCAGCCTCTACGGCCGCCTCGACCTCAGCTACGACGGCTGGAGCCCGGCGAAACTGCTGGAGTACAACGCGGACACGCCGACCTCGATCTTCGAAGCGTCGGTCTTTCAGTGGACCTGGCTCGAACAGGCGATCGAGCGCAACATCATCCCGAAACGCGCCGACCAGTTCAACTCTATCCACGAGCGCCTGATCGAGGCGTGGAAGAAATTCGCCCGCGCCGGGCATCTTCATCTCGCGGGCATGACCGAAAATTCCGAGGACGCCGGTACGCTCGCCTACCTGCAGGACACCGCAAGCCAGGCCGGCCTGACGACCACGATGATCGACATCGAGAGCGTCGGCCTGCGCGACGACGGCAACTTCGTCGACCTCGACGAACGTCCGATCGAACTCGCCTTCAAGCTCTATCCCTGGGAATGGATGTTCCACGACGCGTTCGGCGCAAAACTATCGAGCGCGCCGACACGCTGGATCGAGCCGCCATGGAAGGCGATCCTTTCCAACAAGGGCATCCTTCCGCTGCTGTGGGAGATGTTTCCCAAACACCCCAACCTGCTGCCGGCCTATTTCGAGGACGACCCCAGGGCGGCAATGCTCGGAAGCTCGTTCGTGCGCAAGCCGCTCTACTCGCGCGAGGGCGCCAACGTCGCACTCGTCAGCGCCGGCACGACGCTGGCCGAGCAGGAGGGGCCCTACGGCGCGGAGGGATTCATCCGGCAAGCCTTCGCGCCGATGCCGAGTTTCGCCGATCAGTACCCGGTGCTCGGAAGCTGGCTGGTCGATCACACGCCGTGCGGCCTGTCGATCCGCGAGGACGAGAACCCGATCACCGGCAATACGTCACGCTTCGTGCCGCACGCAATCCTGTGAAGCGGTTCAGCGCGCCGCGGATGCCGCAGCCCGCAGTCCGATCGGCGTAATGCCGCCGCGGGCCGCCGGCGCGACGTTCGGACGATAGAGCCCGCGCCGATCCGGATACGGCTTGAAGGCACTGGTAATGCCGACCACGGATTCGGCGGCACCGAGCGCCAGCACCCCATCGGGCTCCATCATGCGCGAGAGCCGGTCGAAGATGTTGGCCTTGGTCGTCTGGTCGAAATAGATCAGCACGTTGCGGCAGAAGATGATGTCGAACGTGCCGAGGTGGGAGAAGTCCTGCAGCAGGTTGAGCTGACGATGCTGCACCATGCCGCGGATGTCGGCATTGAGCTGCCAGAGATCGCCGTTCTGGGTGAAGTGTTTCACCAGCAACTGGATCGGCAAGCCGCGCTGCACTTCGAACTGGCTGAAGATGCCGGATCTGGATTTTTCCAGCACGGCCAGCGACAGGTCGGTCGCAACGATTTCGGTACGCCAGCCCGACAGCATGGGGCCTGCTTCCTTCAGGCACATCGCGATCGAATACGGCTCCTGCCCGGTGGAGGACGCCGCGCACCAGATGCGGAGGCTGCGGCGCGCCGCGCGCGCCTGAACCAGCGCCGGGATCACCGTTTCCTTCAAATGGTCGAACGGAATCTTGTCGCGAAAGAAGAAGGTCTCGTTGGTGGTCATCGCCTCGACCACCTCCCCCGTCAGCGCGTCGGCGCCGTTTCGCATCTTCTGAACCAGTTCGGGAATGCCCTGCAGCGCAGACTTGCGCGCCAGCGGCACCAGACGGCTTTCGACCAGATACTGCTTGTCGGCAGACAGGTCCAGTCCGGAGCGCTCTTTCAGAAGCTTGCGCAGATACTCGTAGTCTGACGGCGTCACGACCGATCCCCCGAAAACAACCGAACCAGTTTCGGTGCGATCTGATTGAGCGGCAGGACCGCGGCACAGATGCCGGCATTGGCGGCCGCACCCGGCATGCCCCACACGACGCTCGTTGCTTCGTCCTGGGCGATCACGCTGCCGCCGGCGGCGACGATCTCCTTGCCGCCGCGCATGCCGTCCGAGCCCATGCCGGTCAGGATGACCGACAGGATGCCGCCCTGCCAGACATCGATCGCGGAGTTGAACAACGGGTCGACTGCGGGCTTGCAGAAGTTCACTGGCGGTCCGTCGTCAAGCGCGATGGCGGTCTCTGTGCCGTGACGCACGACGCGCATGTGGCGGCCGCCCGGCGCCAGATAGATCCGGCCTGCCTTGACGATTTCGCCATCGACGGCCTCATGCGCCGGCCGCCGGCTCGCGCGCGCCAGATGCTCGGCGAGAATCGTGGTGAAGGTCGGCGGCATGTGCTGCGTGATCAGCACCGGAAAGCGATCGATCACCGGGCCGATGTCGGCGATCAGCGTCATCAGCGCCTGCGGGCCGCCGGTCGACGAACCGATCAGGAGCACGCGCGGCGCCAGGTTGCTGAACGGCCGGCGTGCCAATTGTACGGGCGCGGCCGGTGCCGCGGCCGGCCGGGCCGTCGGCTCGCGTGCCCGTTCGACAGCCGGCGCCAGCGGCGCACTCGTGGAGGGGCATGTCGACGCGGCGCGGCGCAGGGCCTTGGCGCCGAGATGACGGATTTTCTGAATCAGAT
>DATCXE010000108.1:0-2998 GCA_036565985.1 Bradyrhizobium sp. | reverse complement strand
CGGGGCGATGCGGAGCATCGAACCCGGAATCTCGAGATTCCGGGTCTGGTCCTTCGGACCATCCCGGAATGACAGTGGTGATTGGAGTGAATAGCATCATCAAACCCTGAACAGCCGCGCGTAGCGCGTCTTGATCTCTTCCGCCATTTTCTCCACGCCCGCGGCGTCCTCCTTCATCAGCTTGATGTCGGATATCTTCCGCCGCCCCGGCTTCGACTGCACCTGCGCGTGAACCGAATATTGCGCGGTGAAGTCGGTGAAGAACTGCTGGGTCTCACGGGTGTGGAAGATCAGCTTGCCTTCCTTCCTCGCGGCTTCCACCAGCGCCGGCGTGATCGCGACCGGCTCAGGTGCTTCGGCGCGAGCGGGGGAGGCGAACACGCTTCCCATCGCCAACGCGGCCGAGCCTTGTGTCGCGCCATTCAGGATGCCGCGTCTGAAAACCTTTGGTCCTTTCATCGCGTTCTCCCGTCTTGTTTTTCTTCTCTATCGGCTCAACGCCCGGCAGCGATCCGGCGGCAGCGTCAGCCAGACCTCGCTGCCTTTGGCAACATTGGTCCCGGTCGGCGTGGTCGCGCGCAGTGTGGTGCCGTCGGCCACCTCGACCATGTAGTCGCGCGCGGCGCCGAGATAGACCTGGCGCGTCACGACGGCCTTGATCGCATTCGCCTGCGATGCCGGCGCCTGCGTCGAAAGCCCGATATCGTGCTGGCGGATCGCGACCGCAGCACTCGCGCCCGCGGTGAGCGGCGCGCCCACCACCTGCAAGGTGACGCCTGCAAAGGAGACGTGGTTGCCGTCGCGCGCGATGCCCTTGATGACATTGCTGGCGCCGATGAAGCGCGCCACGAATTCGGATTCGGGCCGCGCGTAGATGTCCTCGGGTGCGCCGAGTTGGTCGATCCGCCCGCCGTTCATGACCGCGATCAGGTCGGCCGTGGTCATGGCCTCCGACTGGTCGTGGGTGACGTAGACGGTGGTGTAGCGATATTCGTCATGGAGCCTGCGGATTTCGAACCGCATCTCTTCGCGCAGGTTCGCATCGAGATTGGACAGCGGCTCGTCGAGCAGCAGCGTCTCGGGTTCGACGATCAGCGCGCGCGCCAGCGCGACGCGCTGCTGCTGCCCGCCGGAGAGTTCGCCGGGATAGCGCTGCGCCAGCGCTTCGAGCTTTGTCGTGGCCAAAATCGCCGCGAGTTTTTTGGCGATGGTGTCGCGGTCCATTTTGCGCAGGCGCAGGCCGTAGACGATGTTTTCGGTCACCGTCATGTGCGGCCACAGCGCGTAGCTCTGGAAGATCATCGACATGTTGCGCTGTTCGGGCGGCAGCGTGCGCGCCTTCGAGGACACCAGCCGGTCGCCGACAAGGATCTCGCCGTCGGAGGGCTCCAGGAAGCCCGCAATCAGCCGCAGCGTCGTGGTCTTGCCGCAGCCGGATGGACCCAGCAGGCAGACCAGTTGCCCATGGTCGATTTTCAGGGAGACGTCATCAACCACCGCAAGCGAAGCAAAGCGCTTGGTCAGGCCGCGCAAATCAACGGACGCCAATCGTCCCCTCCCGTTCTTGTTCGTGCAGGGATCTGCGCCCGGCTTGGTATGCCAGTATACGGAGAATTGCGGGTTCGAAAAGCGCGTTAGTGCGTCAGGGGGAAATGACGACCCATCCTCGTCGTCCCGGCCTTGAGCCGGGACCCATACGCCGCGGCCAGGCGTGACGGGCACGATGCGAGACGTCTTCGCCTCAACGACTCGCGATCTCTCGGCAATGCAAAGCGTCAGCCATCACACTTCATCGATGGATCACGCGGTATGGGTCCCAGCGTTCGCAGGGACGACCACAACACTCGGCAATGGACGTCCCTCACGCCCCCACATTCTCCCCGAGATATTCGATCGCGGCTTCGGTTCCGCCCTTGCCGTGCGGGATGTCGAGCGCATTGAGCCCGACCTCGATGACCCCGAGCGTTCCCAAAATCATCGGCGCGTTGACGTGGCCCATGTGGGCGATCCGGAACGCCTGGCCTGACAGGTCGCCAATTCCGGTGCCGAGCACCACGCCGCATTTCTCCTTGCAATAGCGCTGCAGCGCGGCGGGGTCGTGGCCATTCATCGTCACGGTCGTCACGGTGTTCGAGCGCTCATTGGCTTCCGCGATGTTGAAGCCCAGCACCTGGCCCTCGGCCCACACGCCCACCGCGCGGCGCACCGCCTCCGCGAGCAGCCGATGGCGCACAAATGCGTTTTCGAGCCCCTCGACATGGAGGATGTCGATCGCCTTGCGCAGCGCGAACAACAGATGCACCGGCGCGGTGCCGGCATATTTGCGGTAATGCTCGCTCCCCTCGCGCTCGGTCCAGTCCCAATAGGGCGTGCGCAGGTTGGCCTGCTTGTGCACGGCGCGGGCACGGTCGTTGGCTGCAACGAAGCCGAGGCCGGGCGGCGTCATCAGGCCCTTTTGCGATCCCGACATCGCGACATCGATGCCCCATTTGTCCATCTCGAACGGCATGCAGCCGAGCGAGGCCACGGTGTCGACCATGAACAGCGCGGGATGACCGGTGGATTTGATCGCCCTGCCGATCGCCTCGATGTCGTTATAGGCGCCCGACGCGGTGTCGACCTGCACGGCGACGATTGCCTTGATGCTGTGATCCTTGTCCTGCCGCAGCCGCGCCTCGACCTCCGCGGGGCGGACCGCACGCCGCCAGTCGCCTTTCAGCACCTCGACCTCGGCGCCCATCGCGGCGGCCGCGTTGCCCCAGCCGATCGCAAAACGCCCGCTTTCCAGCACCAGCACCTTGTCGCCGCGCGACAGCACGTTGGAAAGCGCAGCCTCCCACGCACCATGGCCGTTGGCGATGTAGATGTAGGACTGGCCCTGCGTGGCGAACAATTTTGAGAGATCGGCGAGCAGGCTTTCGGTCAATTCCACCATCTGGTCGGAATAGATATCGAGCGCCGGGCGATGCATCGCCTGCAGCACTTCGTCGGGCATGGT
>DATCXE010000182.1:0-15520 GCA_036565985.1 Bradyrhizobium sp. | reverse complement strand
CCGCGATTACGAGGGCAAGATCTCGACGCTGTGCGCCGGCTGCGGCCACGACTCGATCACCGCTTCCATCATCGAGGCCTGCTACGAGCTGTCGATCGAGCCGCATCGCGTCGCCAAGATTTCGGGCATCGGCTGCTCGTCGAAGACGCCGGACTATTTCCTCGGCAATTCGCACGGCTTCAACTCGGTGCATGGCCGCATGCCGTCGGTCCTCACCGGCGCCAACCTCGCCAACCGCGACCTGATCTATCTCGGCGTCTCCGGCGACGGCGACTCGGCCTCGATCGGCTTCGGCCAGTTCGCGCATTCGATCCGGCGCGGCGTCAACATGACCTACATCGTCGAGAACAACGGCGTGTACGGCCTGACCAAGGGGCAGTTCTCGGCCACCGCCGACCGCGGCTCGAAGTCCAAGAAGGGCGTGATGAACACCGACAACGCCATCGACCTGGTGGCGATCGCGCTGCAACTTGGCGCCAGCTTCGTGGCGCGCAGCTTCTCCGGCGACAAGAGCCAGCTCGTGCCGCTGATTGCGGCCGCCATCCGGCACAAGGGCGCATCCTTCATCGACGTCATCAGCCCCTGCATCGCCTTCAACAACCACGCCGGATCGACCAAGAGCTTCGATTACGTGCGCGAACACAACGACGCCGTGAACCGCCTCGACGTGTTGACCAGTCGCGACCCGATCACGGTCGACTATGCCCCAGGCTCGGTGCAGATCGTCGAACAGCACGATGGCACGAGGCTGGCGCTGCGCAAGATCGACGCCGACTACGACGCCAACGACCGCCTGGCGGCCATGACTTTCCTGCAGAAGCACGCCGCCAAGGGCCAGGTCGTCACCGGGCTGCTCTATGTCGATCCGGATTCCGAAGACCTGCATGCCAGCCTCGACACCGTCGAGACGCCGCTCAACACGCTGGAAGCCAGCGATCTGTGCCCAGGCTCGGCCGCGCTGGACAAGATCAACGCCAGCCTGCGGTAGAGTCGGATCAAGTTTTTCCTCGTCATGCCCCGCGAAGGCGGGGCATCCAGTAGTCGCCAGCCTCTGCGATAGAACCGGGAGGTCACGGCGTACTGGATCGTCCGCCCCAGTGCGCAATTGCGCACAAGGCGAACGATGACGGCCGAGTAACCTTATCTGCCAAAGACGCTTGGGCCGACGCCTAAGCAGCGGCGGCGAGCTTGCGCGGGTGCGTTACATATTCCTTGAGCACCGTACCGGCCGGGTCGACCTCGACGAGCGACACGTCGTAGCTCCAGAGATCGGCGAGATGCTGAAGCACTCGCTTGGCATCCACCTCGTTGAGCTGCGCCCCCTTCAGCACCGCATGGCGGAGCATCAGGCGGCGGTCGCCGGCCAGATCGACATCGACGACTTCGATATTGGCGTCGATGAAACCGACATCATACTGCCGCGCCAGTTCGCGGCGGACGCGGCGATAGCCACGCTCGTCGTGGATCGCATCGACCCTGATGCCGGCGCTCTCCTCGGGATCGTCGTGCAGATGGAACATGCGGAAGTGCCGTATCAGCCGCGGGCTGAGATACTGGCTGATGAAGCTTTCGTCGCGATAGTCCTTCCAGACCCCACGAAGCACGCCCATCACATCGCCTGATCCGGCGATATCCGGGAACCATTCGCGATCTTCCTGTTCGGGGCTGGTCACGATGCGCTCGATATCCTGCATCATCGCAAAGCCGAGCGCATAAGGATTGAAGCCCGAGAAGTGACGATTGTCGAAGTCAGGCTGGTACACGACGTTGGTGTGCGACTGCAGGAATTCGAGGAAATTGCCGTCGGAGATCCGTCCCTGTTCGTGCAGGCGTTTCATGATGCGATAATGAACGTAGGTCGCGGTGCCCTCGTTCATGACCTTGGTCTGGCTTTGCGGATAAAAATACTGCGCGATGTGCCGCACGATGCGCAGCAACTCGCGCTGCCATGGCGCCAGCCGCGGCGCGGTCTTTTCCAGGAAGTACAGCAGGTTTTCCTGCGGCAGCCCGAGCAAGGCCTGGCGGCGCTCGACGCTGAGCAGCACTTCGCTCTTGATCGGCCCGGTCGGGACGGTGCGCCATAGATCGTTGAAGGTGCCTTCCTCGTGCAGACGACGCCTTCCCGCCCGCTTTTCCTCCGCACGCAGATCCAGCTTCTTCTTGCCGGGGTAGCGGTCGATGCCGTGCGACATCAGGGCATGAGCGGCATCGAGCGTCTGCTCGACCGCGCGCGTGCCGTGGCGGTGCTCGCAATGCGTCACATATTTCTTGGCAAACTCCAGATAATCGAGAATGCCGTCGGCGTCGGTCCATTGCTTGAAGAGGTAGTTGTTCTTGAAGAAATGATTGTGGCCGAACGCGGCATGCGCGGTCACCAGCGTCTGCATCGTCGCCGTGTTTTCCTCCATCAGATAGGAAATGCACGGCGAACTGTTGATGACGATCTCGTACGCAAGGCCCATCAGGCCCTTGCGATAGGATGCCTCCTGGAAGGCAAAGTGCTTACCAAATGACCAGTGCTTGTAGTACAGCGGCATGCCCACCGAGGAATAGGCGTCCAGCATCTGCTCGGCGGTAATGACCTCGATCTGGTTCGGATAGACATCGAGGCCCAGTTCCCCGAGCGCAACCTCTTCGCAGGCGTCGTAGATGCGCTGCAGCGCCGGAAAATCCCAATCCGCGCCCTGAAACAGCAACTGGTTTGTCGCGGTCATGTTGCCGCCCTCTCCTGCTTTCCACGGCGCTTGAACAGATCCTGAAACACAGGGAAGATTTCGCTGCGTTCGTGGACCTTGCGCATCGACAATGGCGCGCCATCCGCCTGCAGGCGGTGGTAGAGCGTCCAGAGCGCGGAATCAGGCATGTCATAAGTCGTCGCCATTTCCTGGCCGACTTCCAGGTAGGCAAAGAACTGGCTGACCGGCAGGATCTTCTCGGTCAGCAGCCGGCCTGAAACTTCACCGTCGGAGTAGGAATTGTCGCCGTCGGAGGCCTGCGCCGCATAGATATTCCAGTCGGCGGGGCGAAACCGCGACCTGACGATATCGTGCATCGCCTGCAAGGCGCTCGATACGAGCGTGCCGCCCGAGGCCGGACCGTGAAAGAACGTATCCTCGTCGACTTCCTCGGCCCGGTCGGTATGCCTGATAAAGACGATCTCGACGTGGCGGTACCGCCGCTTCAGGAAGATATAGAGCAGCATGTAGAAGCGCTTGGCGAGATCCTTCATGTGCTCCGTCATCGAGCCCGACACGTCCATCAGGCAGAACATGACGGCCTGCGCCACCGGCTTCGGCACCTCCTCGAAACGCCGGTAACGGATGTCGATCGGATCGATGAACGGGATCCGGCGCATCTTTAATTTCAACGCCTCGATCTCGGCCAAAAGTTCGACGCGCCTTTCCTCGCCGCAATTCTCCAGTTCGGCTTCAAGCGCCGCCAGCGCTTCCGGCCGCGGCCGCCGCAATGCGACCCGGCGGGCCATCGCCCGGCTGACCGTTCGGCTCACCGAAATATTCGCCGGCGAGCCTGAGGTGGTGTAGCCCGCCCTGCGGATGCCCTCGCTTTCCACCTCCGCAAGCTTCCGCTTGGCGAGATCGGGCAGTTCCAGGTCGTCGAGGAACAGATCGACGAATTCTTCGCGGCTCAGGACAAACCGGAATGCATCCTCGCTGTCGCCCTCACCCGGGCCGCCTGCTTTTCCGCCGCCCTGGCCGGAGCGCGGCAGCATGTCGCCTTCGATGAACTTCTTGTTTCCCGGCAGCACCATATCGCGGGTGCCGCCTTCGCGACGGAACCGCGGTTCATCCATCCCCTCGATCGGGACGCTGACCTCCCCGCCCTCCAGGACATCCTTGATGTCCCGCTCCTGCGAAGACTTCTTTACCGCGCCCTGCACCAGCGCCTTTGCCCTGCGAAGGAAGCGCTGGCGGTTCTCCAGACTCTTGCCGCCCGGATTCAGGCGCCGATCGACGATATGAATGGCCACGTTTGCATCTGCCTCCGCCTCAACCGGCCTGCTTCACGCGCATGTACCACTCGACGAGCCGCCGGACCTGACGCTCGGTGTAGCCGCGCTCGACCATCCGTGCGACGAACTCGCCGTGCTTCTTTTCGGTATCGCCATCCTTTTTCGATCCGAAAGAGATCACCGGAAGCAGGTCCTCGACCTGCGAGAAGATTCGCTTCTCGATGACCTCGCGGATCTTCTCGTAGCTGGTCCAGGTCGGGTTCTTCCCGCCGTTATGGGCCCGCGACCTCAGGGAGAACTTGACGACCTCGTTGCGGAAATCCTTGGGGTTGGCGATGCCCGCGGGTTTCTCGATCTTGGTCAGTTCCTGATTGAGCAACTCGCGATCCATCAACTGACCGGTGTCGGGATCCTTGAAGTCCTGGTCCTCGATCCAGGCGTCCGCATAATCGACGTAGCGATCGAACAGGTTCTGGCCGTAATCCGAATAGGATTCGAGGTAGGCCTTCTGGATCTCGTGGCCGATGAATTCGGCGTAACGCGGCGCCAGATCGGCCTTGATGAACTCGAGGTAACGCTTTTCGACCTCGTCCGGAAGCTGTTCGCGCCGGATCGCCTGCTCCAGCGTATACATCAAATGAACTGCGTCGGCGCCAAGCTCGTTGGTGTCGTGGTTGAACGTTGCCGCGAGCACCTTGAAGGCGAAACGGGTCGAAATGCCGTCCATGCCCTCGTCGACACCGGCGGCGTCCTTGTACTCCTGGACGCTCCGCGCTTTCGGATCGGATTCCTTCAGGCTCTCGCCGTCATAGATCCGCATCTTCGCAAACAGCGTCGAGTTCTCGTGCTTGCGCAGACGCGACATCACCGAGAAGCGCGCCATGGTTTCCAGCGTCGCCGGCGCGCAGGGCGCGCTCGCCAGTTCCGATCCCTGGATCAGTTTCTCGTAGATCTTCTGTTCTTCGGTGACGCGCAGGCAGTACGGCACCTTGATGACGCAGATACGATCGATGAAGGCCTCGTTGTTCTTGTTGGTCTTGAAGCTCTGCCATTCGGATTCGTTGGAGTGCGCGAGAATCACGCCGGTGAACGGCACGGCGCCGATGTTCTCCGTGCCGATGTAGTTGCCCTCCTGCGTCGCAGTCAGCAGCGGATGCAGCATCTTGATCGGCGCCTTGAACATCTCGACGAACTCGAGCACGCCCTGGTTGGCGCGGTTCAGCCCGCCGGAATAGCTGTAGGCGTCGGGATCGTTCTGGGCGAAGGTCTCCAGCTTGCGGATGTCCACCTTGCCGACCAGCGAAGAGATATCCTGGTTGTTTTCGTCGCCGGGCTCGGTCTTTGCGATCGCGATCTGGCGCAGCCGGGACGGCTGGATCTTGGCGACGCGGAATTGCGAGATGTCGCCACCGAAGGCCTCGAGGCGCTTGTAGCACCACGGGCTCATCAGCCCGGTGAGACGACGGCGCTGAATGCCGTACTTCTCTTCGAGCATCGGGCCAAGCGATTCCGGATCGAACAGGCTGAGCGGACTTTCGAACACGGGGCTGAGTTCATCGCCGGCCTTCAGCACGTAGATCGGGTGAACTTCCATCAGCGACTTGAGGCGTTCGGCAAGCGAGGACTTGCCGCCGCCGACGGGACCGAGGAGATAGAGGATCTGCTTGCGCTCTTCGAGCCCCTGGGCCGCATGACGGAAGAAACCGACGATGCGCTCAATGGTGTCTTCCATGCCGTAGAAGCCGGCGAAGGCCGGATAGAGCCGCATCGTGCGATTCAAAAAGATACGGCCAAGGCGTGGGTCCTTGGCCGTGTCGATCATCTGAGGCTCGCCGATTGCGGCTAGTAGTCGCTCTGCAGCGTTGGCATATCGCATCGGATCGCTTCGACACGACTCCAGATATTCGGCCATCGACATATCGGTCTGACTTCGTGCTTCGAAAGACCGGGCGAAAGCATTGAACAGAGAATCGTTGTACATGATCCGTGTCTCCGTGGTCATTTGTAAATGCCGGACACTCCGCTCAAGTTCCAAACCCGCCCCGGAGCGTCGCAGCTTCCATTCGCGAATCACCCTCAACACATATGTCGATTGGACACGCGACCAACTCCCCAACGCAATGCAATAGTCGTGCTAGGCGTGCCATCCTCGTAATGATACGGTATGATTCCGGGAATGATGTATCTGTGCGGCAACATTCCCCGGCCCATTTTCCACCGACCAAACGTTCATACTTTCTTAATGATTATGAACGCGCACGCCGCTCAACGTCGCGCAACCAAGGAATTTCGAGACGAAAAAGCCGAAAATCCGAGTTTCGGACGGCCGCGAGCGCACGGTACCGGGCTTTCGCCCCTTGCAGGGCCCGCCTTCGCCGAGGTGGTTTGCACGCCTTGAGCGTTGAACGAAGCCGCCACCAACTGCAACTAATGTATGATACGCGCATTTTATCCGAGTCTGCCATGCAAACCTTCTGGTTCGCCGCCGCCGTCGCCTGCATCGCCGGCGCCAATGCCGCTCACGCTCAGGAAGCGGTCGACAAGGCCAAGGCCGCCGCGTTCGACAACAGGATGTTCGCCGGCCCGCTCGGCCACAAGACCTATGCCTGCTTCGTGCGACGCTATGACGCCGGCCATCTGGCGCAGCATCCGAAGCAGAAAGTCAGCGCCATGAAGCTGCTGGTGACAGCGGAGGATGCGCCGGAAGACAAGACCGTCAACTATTCCTTCCGCCTCGGTTTCAAATATCGCCACCGGCCGGGCAATTTCGACTCCAGCGGCTTTTGCAGTCATGTCGTTGCCGAAAAATCCGGAAATGAAATCCGGTTCGGCTGCGGCGTCGACTGCGAGGGCGGCGGCATCGACGTCGCGATGAAGGACGACAAGTCCGCGCTGATCCGGCTGGAGCGAATCCGGATCTGGGAACGCAACAAGCCTGATGACGACGCCAGCAACGATCTCGTTGCCGGCGCCGACGACAAGATTTTCCGCGTCGATCGCGCCGAGCTGCGCGAATGCGCCGAACTCGTGACCGATCGCAAGGAGCTGGCCGCCCTCCGGCGCAAGTAGCGCGAACCACATTATCACATTGGAGAACGTCATGCATCGACGCAATATGCTGTGGGGCGCGCTTTCGGCTTTCGGCGCAGTGTTCGCCGCTACTCGCGCCAATGCGGCCACCGGGGCGCCTGCCACGGCCAAGCTCAAGGTCGTCTATCACCTCAATGACCTCGACAAGGTCAGCTTCGTCATCGGCAATATCCAGAACCATCTCGATGGCGTCGGCGGCCCCGACCACGTCACGATCGCACTCGTGATTCACGGACAGGCACTGCGCGCGTTCCATTCCTCATCCGCAAACCCCGATCTTTCCCGGCGCGTCGGTCAATTCTCGAAAGCCGGAATCGAACTCGCCGCCTGCGGCAACACGATGAAATCACAGAACGTCGGGCTGGCGGATTTGCTGCCGGGCTTTATTGCCGCAGACCACGGCGGCGTGGTGCGGATCGCCGAACTGCAATCGCAGGGCTATCTCTATTTGAGACCTTGAGCTGACGGACATCAACAATTCACGGCAATCGCTTATTTCCGCGATCCGGCTGCCGTACTTTCGCCCGTTGTGTTCGTCTGGATAGCACGGTACTCGGATGCGGCCGCGACGGCGCGCGTTCGTCTGCTCGTACGCCAAAACGCGGTCGGCGCCCCTCTGCAACCGCGCGCGGAATGTTGTGCGTATGCCCTCGCACATTCAAGCCGATGCCGGCCGCGTCCGCCGCCCCGCGAGGACGACCAGGCCGAACAGCAGAGAGCCTGGTCGCAAAGGGACTGGGCATGGCGAACTCCTTCACGGTTTCGTGCGTTTGCCCTGGTGTCGCAGCGGCAAGGGCCGGTTCGACCAACCCGCAAAGATCAGAGCCAGCGGGATGAATCGTCGGGATCGAACCGGCTGTAACCGCGTTACCCTCCCGGACCGTCCCCTTCCGTCCGGCCGCGCGCCGAACCACATGTTGACTTTCCGCTCCCACGCCCGAAAGCTGCCGGAAACCCGCAAACGACCGACCGAACAGAACAGGCATCATGAATCCCGTCAAAGCACTCGAAAACCATGGCCAGGCGATCTGGCTGGACTTCCTCGCCCGCGGTTTCGTCGCCAAGGGCGACCTCCAGGCGCTGATCGAGACCGACGGCGTCAAAGGGGTGACCTCGAACCCCTCGATCTTCGAAAAGGCGATCGGCAGCTCGGACGAATATGACGGCGCGATCGGACAGGCGCTGAAGAACGGCGACCGGCCGGTCGCCGATCTGTTCGAGGCGCTCGCGGTCGAGGACATCCAGAACGCCGCCGACGTGCTTCGCCCGGTTTACGATGCCCTGAACGGCAACGACGGCTTCGTCAGCCTCGAAGTCTCGCCCTATCTGGCGAATGACACCAAGGCTACCATCGCAGAGGCCGAGCGCCTCTGGAAGGACGTCAAGCGCAAGAATTTGATGGTCAAGGTGCCGGCGACGCCGGAGGGACTGCCAGCGATCGAACATCTGATCGGCGAAGGTATCAGCATCAACATCACGCTGCTGTTTGCGCAACAGGTCTATCGCGACGTTGCGGAGGCCTACATCGCCGGGCTGGAAAAATACGTCGCCAAGGGCGGCGATCCCTCCCATGTCGCCAGCGTCGCCTCGTTCTTCGTCAGCCGCATCGATACTGCTGTCGACAAGCAGCTCGACGAGAAGATCGCCAGAGCCAACGATCCCGCGGAGAAGGAACGGCTGAGCGCGCTCAAGGGCAAGGTCGCCATCGCCAACGCCAAGCTCGCCTACCAGGACTACAAGCGCCTGTTCTCCGGCGCGCGCTGGGAGAAGCTCGCGGGCAAAGGCGCCAGGCCGCAGCGGCTGCTGTGGGCTTCCACCGGCACCAAGAACAAGGACTACAGCGACGTCCTGTATGTCGAGGAGCTGATCGGTCCCGACACCGTCAACACCGTGCCGCCGGCGACGATGGATGCGTTCCGCGACCATGGCAAGCCGCGCGACAGCCTCGAGGAGAATATCGAGGATGCCCGCCGCGTGCTGGAAGAACTCGAAAAATCCGGCATCTCGCTCGAGGCCATCACGGACGAACTGGTCAGGGACGGCGTCAAGCTGTTTGCCGACGCCGCCGACAAGCTCTACGGCGCGGTCGCGCACAAGCGTGCAACCTCGCTCGGCGGCGGCATCGACCGGCAGCAGCTCGCGCTCGGCGACGGCATCAAAAAGGCCGTCGAGAAAAGCACCGAGGACTGGCGGGCTTCCGCGACAATCCGCCGGCTGTGGCAAAAGGACAAATCGGTCTGGACCGACGACGACGAGACCAAGTGGCTGGGCTGGCTGAACAGCCCGGCCGCGGCCGACGTCGCCGACTACGAGGATTTTGCGCGGCGTGTGAAGGGGCAGAATTTCAGCGATGCGGTCGTGCTCGGCATGGGCGGATCGAGCCTCGGGCCGGAAGTGCTGGCTGAGACCTTTGCGAAGAAGTCCGGCTTTCCGAAACTGCACGTGCTCGACTCCACCGATCCCGCCCAGGTGCGCGCGATGGAAGAGACGGTCGATCTCGCCCACACGCTGTTCATCGTTTCCAGCAAATCCGGCGGCACCACCGAGCCGAACGTGATGAAGGATTACTTCTTCGACCGTGTTTCCAAGACCATCGGCAAGGACAAGGCCGGCCACAGATTCATCGCGGTCACCGATCCGGGCTCGTCGCTGCAGAAGGTTGCGACCAAGCAGGGCTTTGCGCGCATCTTCTACGGCGATCCCACCATCGGCGGGCGTTACTCCGTGCTGTCGCCGTTTGGGCTGGTGCCGGCCGCCGCGGCCGGTATCGACGTTCGCAGCCTGATCACGCATGTGCTTGCCATGGTGCGCTCCTGCGGCGCGGACGTGCCGCCGCACGAAAACCCGGGCGTGCAGCTTGGGCTCGCGATGGGTCTTGCCGGCCTCGAAGGCCGCGACAAGGTGACGATCACCTCGTCGCCGAAAGTCGCCGATTTTGGCGCATGGGCCGAACAGCTGATCGCTGAATCCACCGGCAAGGATGGCAAGGGCCTGATCCCGATCGACGGCGAACCGCTGGCCGATCCGTCGCTTTACGGCGACGACCGCTTCTTCATCGACATCCGCACCGAGGGCGAGGATGACGCCTCGCATGACGATCGGCTCAAGGCGCTGGAGGCGGCCGGGCATCCTGTCGTGCGCATCGTCATGAAGTCGATCGACCATATCGGCCAGGAATTCTTCAGGTTCGAGATGGCGACCGCAGTTGCCGGCGCGGTGCTCGGCATCAATCCGTTCAATCAGCCGGACGTGGAAGCTGCCAAGATCAAGACCCGCGAGTTGACCGGCGCATTCGAGAAGACCGGCGCGCTGCCTGCCGAGAAACCTGTGATGTCGACCGATGACGCCGATCTCTACACCGACGAGCACAACGCAGCCGAGCTGCGCAAGGCCGGCGCCAATGGTACCCTTGGTTCGTGGATCAAGGCGCATCTTTCGCGCTCGAACGGCGGCGACTATGTCGCGCTGCTTGCCTATATCGCGCGCGATCCCGGCACGATCGGCTCGCTGCAGAAGATGCGGCTTGCGGTGCGCGACACCCGTCACGTCGCGACCTGCGCCGAATTCGGCCCGCGCTTCCTGCACTCGACCGGGCAGGCCTACAAGGGAGGGCCCGACAGCGGCGTGTTCCTGCAGATCACGGCAGACGATGCCAGGGATCTGCCGGTGCCCGGCCAGAAGGCGAGTTTCGGCATTATCAAGGCGGCGCAGGCGCGCGGCGATTTCGACGTACTCACCGAACGCGGCAGGCGCGCGTTGCGCGTCCACCTCAAGGGCGGTCTCGGATCGGGACTGTCAGCACTCGATGCCGCGATCGCGGAAGCACTCGCTTAAGGAAGTCAGGCAATGCAACTCGGCATGATCGGCCTCGGCCGGATGGGCGGCAACATCGTTCGCCGGTTGATGAAGGACGGCCACACCGCCGTGGTCTACGACAAGGATGCGAAGGCGGTGGCCACCCTCGCTGCGGAAGGCGCATCCGGTGCGAGCACGCTCGAGGATTTCGTGAGCAAGCTCGAAAAACCGCGCACCGCCTGGGTGATGCTGCCGGCCGGCAAGATCACCGAAGCGACCATCGAAGCGCTGGCAAAACTGATGCAGCCCGGCGACGTCGTCATCGACGGCGGCAACACGTTCTGGCAGGACGACGTCCGCCGCGGCGCGGCCCTGAAAGCGCAGGGACTGCATTATCTGGATGTCGGCACCAGCGGCGGCGTCTGGGGCATCGAACGCGGCTACTGCATGATGATCGGCGGCGACAAGGCCGTGGTCGACCGGCTCGACCCGATCTTCAAGACGCTGGCGCCCGGTGCCGGCGACATCCCGCGCACGCCGGGACGTGAAAATCGCGACCCGCGCATCGAGCAGGGCTATATCCACGCCGGCCCATCGGGCGCCGGACACTTCGTCAAGATGATCCACAACGGCATCGAATACGGCCTGATGCAGGCCTACGCCGAAGGCTTCGATATCCTGAAGAACGCCAATATCGATGCGCTGCCGCCGGAGCATCGCTTCGACCTTGATATCGCCGATATCGCCGAGGTGTGGCGGCGTGGCAGCGTGATCCCGTCCTGGCTGCTCGACCTCACGGCGTCCGCACTCGCGGAAAACCACACGCTGGATAATTACTCGGGCTTTGTGGAAGATTCCGGCGAAGGCCGCTGGACCGTCAACGCCGCGATCGACGAGGCCGTGCCGGCGGAAGTGTTGACGGCCGCGCTCTACGCCCGCTTCCGCTCGCGCAAGGATCACACCTTTGCGGAGAAAATCCTGTCCGCGATGCGGGCCGGTTTCGGCGGCCACAAGGAGCCGCCGAAGAAACCCGGTTCGAAGGCTTGAGCACCCATGGCGGTCGGTCAGGTAGCACGGAAAAAGCCCGATCCCTGCTCCTTCGTCATTTTCGGCGTCACGGGCGACCTCGCGCATCGGCTCGTCGTCCCTGCCCTCTATAACCTCGCGGCGACCGACCTCCTGCCGGACAGATTCTGCCTGGTCGGCGTCGCCCGCAAAGGCCTCACCAGCGACAGACTGCGCGACAGCCTGATGAAGGGATTGCGCGAGTTCGCGACCCGGCCGGTGGACGACGCGATCGCGGAGCGCCTGCTGTCATGCGTCACCTGCATCGAGGCCGACCCGAAAGATCCGGCCTCGTTCGATGCCATGAGCAAGCAGCTTACTGAGCTGGAAGCCGCGCGATCGACCGGCGGCAATCGCCTGTTCTACCTCGCGACGCCGCCGAATGCGTTCCTGCCGATCAGCCGCGAACTCGGACGCACCGGCATGCTGGCCGAGAACGGCGCCTGGCGGCGGCTGGTGGTCGAAAAGCCGTTCGGCACCGATCTCGCATCGGCAAAGGCGCTGAACAGCGAATTGCTCAAACTCGTCGACGAGCATGAGATCTACCGGATCGACCACTATCTCGGCAAGGAGACGGTGCAGAACATCCTGGTGCTGCGTTTCGCCAACGGCATGTTCGAACCGATCTGGAACCGCAACCACATCGATCACGTGCAGATCACGGTCGACGAACAGCTCGGCGTCGGCCACCGCGGCAGCTTCTACGACCAGACCGGCGCGCTGCGCGACATGGTGCCGAACCACCTGTTTCAACTGCTGTCGCTGGTCGCGATGGAGCCGCCGATCCGCTTCGACGCGCAATCGGTGCGCGCGGAAAAGGCCGATGTGCTCGCCGCGATCCAGCCCCAGAGCGAGATCGAGGCGCTGCGCAACTCCGTGCGCGGGCAATATCTCGGCGGCACGATCGGGAAAGAGGATATCGCGGACTACCGCGGAATCGAGGATGTCGCGCCCGACAGCACCACCGAAACCTATGTGGCGCTGAAGCTGATCATCGACAATTGGCGCTGGGCCGGCGTTCCCTTCTATCTGCGCACCGGCAAGGCGCTCGGCGTCAAGCGCACCGAAGTGGCGATCAAGTTCAAGCAGGCGCCGTTCGCGATGTTCAACTGCACGCCGGTGGAAGAACTGGCGCAGAACTACCTCGTGATCGGCGTTGCGCCGAGCGAAGGCATCGCGCTGCAGTTCAACACCAAGGTGCCCGGCCCGACGATCCTGATCGACGGTGTCGAGATGAAGTTCCGCTACAAGGATTATTTCAAGGCCGAGCCGTCGACCGGATATGAGACGCTGATCTATGACTGCATGATCGGCGACAACATCCTGTTCCAGCGCGCCGACAGCGTCGAGGCCGGCTGGAAGGCGGTGCAGCCGTTCATCGATGCCTGGAAAAAGGTGGGCGCCGAGGGGCTGAAGACCTACAAGGCCGGCAGCGAAGGACCGGAAGAGGCCAACGAGCTTCTGACCCGCGACGGTCGAAGCTGGCGCAAATTCGGATAGACGATGGCGAGTAACGACAGCCGCCGTGTCATTACCGTTGCCGATCCGGCAACGCTGGCCGCAGCCGCGGCCGAGCGTGTGCTGGCCAGGATAGCTGACAACAGCGGTCGGGTGGCGATCTGCCTGACGGGCGGATCGAGCCCGAAGCAGCTTTATCAATTGCTCGCCAGCGACGCATGGCGAGTGAAAATCCCCTGGCAGCGCGTGCACTGGTTCATCGGCGACGAGCGCTTCGTGCCGGCCACCGACCCGCTCAACAACATGGGCATGGCACGCGCGATCTTTCTGGATCGATGCGCGCCGGCGGCCAACATCCATCCGATTCCGACCGGGATCCCCGGCCCGGCCGATCCCGACCGGAGCGCGTCACTCTACGAGCAGGTGTTGAAGTCGTTCTACGGCGCGGATGCGCTCGACCACGCCCGCCCGCTGTTCGATCTGGTGCTGATGGGCGCCGGCCCCGACGGCCATACCGCGTCGCTGTTTCCAGGCGACCCCGCGCTCGACGAGACCGCCCGCTGGGCGGTCGGCGTGCCCAAAGCGAATGTCGAGCCTTTCGTACCGCGGGTCACCCTCACGCTTCCCACGCTTGCCTCCTGCCGTGAAATGCTGTTCGAGATGGCGGGCGCGAGCAAGCGCGCCATCTTGACGCGGCTGTTCGCAGGCGAGAACCTGCCCGCGAACCGCGCACGATCGACCGGCGAGACCGTCTGGCTGGTCGACAAATCGGCGCTTCCGGAGGATTTTCGTGGGTAGTCAGACGCCTTGCGCGCTGGTGGTGATGGGCGTCTCGGGCTCCGGCAAAAGCACCATTTCCGAAAGGCTCGCTGCGCGGCTCGGCTGGACCTACGAGGACGGCGACAGGTTTCACCCGGCCAGCAACGTCGCCAAGATGAGCGCAGGCCATCCGCTCACCGACGAGGACCGCTGGCCGTGGCTTCAGGCCATCGCCGACGAGATCGACCGCCTCTCGGCGTTCGGCAAGCGCGCCGTCATCGCCTGCTCGGCGCTGAAGCGCGCCTATCGCGACATCCTTGTGCACGGCCGCGACGATGTCAGGATCGTCTTTCTCGACGGCACTCAGGATCTGATCGCGCACCGGCTCGCCGCGCGCAAGGGGCATTTCATGCCGCCGGACCTGCTCGCCAGCCAGTTCAGAACGCTGGAGCGGCCGGGAGCAAACGAACGACCGATCACGGTGTCGATCGACGCACCGGTCGAGCGAATCGTGGACGACATCGTCACCCAATTGAACCTGGTTTCCCAATGACACGCATCGCGCTCGTGGTTTCCGACGTCGACGGCACCCTCCTCACCAGGGACAAGGTCTTGACCGACGGCGCAAAGGCTGCCGTGCGCAGGCTGCATGACGCCGGCATCGGCTTCACCATCGTCTCCAGCCGGCCGACCATCGGCATGGGCTTCCTGATCGAGCCGCTCGAGATCACGCTGCCGGTCGGCGCCTTCAACGGCAGTTCGATCGTCGATGCGAAACTGAAGCCGATCGAGCAGCACCTGATTGCGCCCGCCGTGGCACAGCGCAGCCTCGATGTCCTCGACGCCTTCGGCGTCGATATCTGGCTGTTCAGCAACGAGCGCTGGTACACCCGCAACCCGAACGGCGAATACGTTCCGCACGAGAAGCTGGCGATTAAGGCCGATCCGACCATCGTCACGGATTTCATCCCGCATCTGACGGAGGCCTGCAAGATCGTCGGCGCCAGTTCGGACTTTGCGCGGCTGAAGGCCTGCGAAGCGGCGATGAAGGAAGCGGTCGGGCGGGACGCGACCGCCGTTCGCTCGCAGAACTATTACCTCGACGTGACGCCGCCGGGGCACGACAAGGGTACTTTCGTCGCTGACATGTCGAAGCGGCTCGGCGTTCCGATCGAAGCGATCGCGACCATCGGCGACATGGAGAACGATCTGCCGATGTTTGCCCGCAGCGGCGTTTCGTTTGCGATGGGCAATGCGGCCGATGCCATCAAGAAGCAGGCGACGCATGTGACCGACAGCAACGAGCGCGACGGTTTTGCTGCCGCGATGGAAACTGTGCTGGGGCTCACGTAGCGATCCCACGAGGATGCGCGTATCAAGCGG
>DATCXE010000099.1:0-6091 GCA_036565985.1 Bradyrhizobium sp. | reverse complement strand
ACAGCCGGCATCGCGGCCGGCATTTCCCTCGCCGGGCGCAGTGTCGCAGGCTCACGGACCGGTGCAGGAGCGGCAGGGATATCGGGTTCGGCAAGCCGATCGACCGGCTCCTCCGCCAACGTGCAGTCGACGCCGGACTCCAGATAAAAAGCCAGCAATTGCCTGATATTAGGCGCGGGTTCGGGGATCAAATCCATTATGCCAATCTAATATGGATCGCGCCGCCGCGAAACGCCCGGCATTGCATTTCCATGGTTGTTATCGGCGCGAAAATCGGAAACAACGAGCCTTTAGAGCCGTTCTCAATTGGGCTGAGATCATATCATGAGTGCAGAAGAGCTTCCTCCCCGCGAATCCATGGAATTCGACGTCGTGATCGTGGGCGCCGGGCCGTCGGGCCTGGCTGCTGCGATCCGGCTGAAGCAGCTCAACGCCGACCTCAGCATCGTGGTGGTGGAAAAGGGTTCCGAGGTCGGTGCGCATATCCTGTCGGGCGCCGTGATCGATCCGGTCTCCCTCGACAAACTGATACCGGATTGGCGCGAGGACGCGGACTGTCCGCTGAAGACCCAGGTCAAGGACGACCGCTTCTACTGGACGACCGCGACCAGCGCGATCCGGCTGCCGAACTTCATGATGCCGCCGCTGATGAGCAATCATCACTGCTATATCGGCTCGCTCGGTGATGTCTGCCGCTGGCTGGCGCCGAAAGCCGAGGCGCTCGGCGTGGAAATCTATCCGGGCTTTGCCGCGGCCGAGGTGCTCTACGACGACAACGGCGCGGTGCGCGGGATCGCCACCGGCGACATGGGCATCGCCCGGGACGGCAGCCACAAGGATTCCTATACCCGCGGCATGGAATTGCTCGGCAAATACACGCTGTTCGCCGAAGGTGCGCGCGGCAGCCTGAGCAAGCAGTTGATCGCGAAGTTTTCGCTCGACGCCAAGAGCGAGCCGTCGAAGTTCGGCATCGGCCTGAAGGAAGTCTGGGAGATCGATCCCGCCAAGCACCAGAAGGGTCTGATCCAGCATTCGTTCGGCTGGCCTCTGAATAATTCGACCGGCGGCGGCTCGTTCCTCTATCACTACGACGACAACAAGGTGGCGGTCGGCTTCGTCGTCCATCTCAATTACGACGATCCGTATCTGTCGCCGTTCGACGAATTCCAGCGCTTCAAGCACCATCCCTCGGTCCGCCCCGTCTTTGAAGGTGGCAAGCGGCTTTCCTACGGCGCGCGCGCCATCACCGAGGGCGGCTATCAGTCCGTGCCGCGGCTGAGTTTCCCGGGCGGCGCGCTGATCGGTTGCGCGGCCGGTTTCGTCAACGTGCCGCGCATCAAGGGCGTGCACAACGCGATGGGCAGCGGCATGCTCGCCGCCGAACAGGTCGCCACCGCGCTCGGCGCCGGCCGCGCCAATGACGAGTTGGTGGAATATGAGAACGCCTGGCGGGATTCCGCCATCGGCAAGGACCTGCACCGGGTCCGCAACGTCAAGCCGCTATGGTCGAAGTTCGGCACCATCATCGGCGTGGTGCTGGGCGGCTTCGACATGTGGTGCAACACGCTGGGCTTCTCGCTGTTCGGAACCCAATCGCATGCCAAGCCCGACCGAAAGACGCTGGATGCGGCAAAGACGCATACGCCGATCGCCTACCCGAAGCCGGATGGCAAGATTTCCTTCGACAAGCTGTCCTCGGTGTTCCTCTCCAATACCAATCACGAAGAGGATCAGCCGGTTCATCTGAAGGTGGCCGACATGAACCTGCAGAAGACGTCCGAGCACGACGTCTATGCCGGTCCTTCGAACCGCTATTGCCCGGCCGGCGTCTACGAATGGGTCGAGGAGAGCTCAGGCCCGCGCTTCCAGATCAACGCCCAGAACTGCGTCCACTGCAAGACCTGCGACGTCAAGGACCCGAATGGCAACATTACCTGGGTTCCCCCGGAGGGCGGCGGCGGGCCCAATTACCAGGGCATGTAATAATAATGGATGGCCTGGCCACGATTGCGTGAGGTGGGGTCATGGCGTTTTCGAGCGAAGTGACCTCGGTTAGCGTGAAGAAACGCGTCAAAACAGGATTAAGAACGCCATTGGGCGTTCTGTTAGTGCCGCTGATGGTCACGATACCGCCACAGTGAAAGCGTTTCCGGGATAGGCTGGCTGAATCGACGGCCTAAGGGCCTAATCTGCCAATCGATTCGCCAGCCCGTATCCTTGCGGTTGAAGGCCAAAACCGGCATTGTTGCAGGCCGAGATGCCGCCGCGTGGGCTTGCATTCGAGACCGATCGCGAAACCGATCGTAAGATCCTGCCTTACATCCTGGAGCTAGGCGAACCGTGATGCTTTCCACTCGTATCAATCGTTGGACGATCGCCGCTATTGCTTTCGCTGCACTGGCCGTGCCCGGCTCGGTTTCGGCGCAGACGCCCGACCACACGGGCGATAACGCCGCGCAATTCCCGAGCAAGGCCGACCTGAAATCGCTGACCACGTCCGGCAGCTATCTCGCCGCGCGTCACGCCAGCGTGGAGCGCGACGCCGCCTCGGCTGCGGCATTCTATCGCTCGGCGCTGCGCACCGACCCGAAGAACAACGAACTGCTCGACCGCGCCTTCATCTCCTCGCTGGCGGACGGCGACATCGACGAGGCCGTGAAACTCGCCGACCGCATCCTGACGATGGACAAGTCCAACCGCGTCGCGCGGCTGGTGGTCGGCGTGCGCGATCTCAAGCAGAAGAAATACTCAGCCGCGCAGGTCAACATCAACCAGTCGATCCGCGGGCCGATCACCGATCTGGTGGCGACGCTGCTGTCGGGCTGGGCGAGTTATGGCGCGGGCGACGCGAAGGCTGCGGTCGCCAACATCGACAAGCTGACCGGGCCCGAATGGTATCCGATCTTCAAGGACCTCCACACCGGCATGATCCTCGAGATTTCGGGCAAGGAGAAGGATGCCGGGACGCGCTTCGAGCGCGCCTACAAGCTCGACGATTCCATGCTTCGCGTTTCCGACGCCTATGCGCGCTGGCTGTCGCGCAACAAGGACGGCGCGGCGGCAACCGGCATCTACGAGGCCTTCGACAAGAAGCTGCCGCGGCACCCGCTGGTGCAGGAAGGCCTGCGCGAGACCAGGGCCGGCAAGAAGCTGTCGCCGCTGGTCGATTCGGCGCAGGCCGGCGCGGCCGAGGCGCTGTACGGCATCGGCGCAACGCTGACCCGCCGCGGCGGCGAGGACCTGGCGCTGGTCTATCTGCAGCTTGCGCTGTACCTGCAGCCCAATCATCCGCTGGCGCTGCTGTCGCTCGCCGATCTCTACGAGTCGGTGAAGAAGCCGCCGATGGCGATCAAGGTCTATGAGCGCATGCCGGCCAGTTCGCCGCTGAAGCGCAACGCGCAGATCCAGCTCGCCACCAATCTCGACGCCGCCGACCGCAGCGACGAGGCGATCAAGATCCTGAAGGCGGTCACCGCCGAGGCGCCGAAGGATATCGAGGCCATCATGGCGCTCGGCAACATCGAGCGCGGCCGCAAGAAGTTCAGCGATTGCGCCACGACCTATTCGCAGGCGATCGACGCGATGCCCGGCGCGACCGACAAGAATACCTGGGTCACCTATTATTACCGCGGCATTTGCGAGGAACGTTCCAAGCAGTGGAACAAGGCCGAAGCCGACATGCGCAAGGCGCTCGAACTGCAGCCCGAACAGCCGCATGTGCTGAACTATCTCGGCTATTCCTGGATCGACCAGGGCATCAATCTCGACGAAGGCATGAAGATGATCAAGCGTGCCGTCGATCAGCGGCCCGACGACGGTTACATCGTCGACTCGCTCGGCTGGGCCTACTTCCGCATCGGCAATTTCGAGGATGCGGTGAAGCACCTCGAGCGCGCGATCGATCTCAAGCCCGAGGATCCCACCATCAACGACCATCTCGGCGATGCCTATTGGCGCGTCGGCCGGACGCTGGAAGCCAAATTCCAGTGGGCCCACGCCCGTGACCTCAAGCCCGAGCCGGAAGAATTGCCGAAGATCGAGGCCAAGATCGCCAATGGTCTGCCCGAAGACACCTCTTCTGCGGCCTCTGCCGACAAGAAAAAAGAAGACGGCAAGGGCGGCTGACGAGAGGACTTTGGGGACTGTTCGGCAATGCCGGGACTGAGTGACGAGGGGCGCGCCAAGGTCAACCTGACCTTGCGGGTAAATGGCCGCCGCGCGGATGGCTTTCACGATCTGGAAAGCGTGGTGGCGTTTGCCGATTGCGCCGATCGTCTGACACTGGCGCCCGGTTCCGATCTTGATCTGAAGATGTCCGGACCGCTGGCGCAGGCCTGCGGCGAGACGTCGGACAATCTGGTGCTGAAAGCCGCGCGCCTGCTGGCCGAGCGCGTTCCGAGCATGAAGGCCGGCAGTTTCAGCCTCGACAAGGTATTGCCGGTCGCGGCTGGCATCGGCGGCGGTTCGGCGGATGCCGCAGCGGCGCTGCGCCTGCTGGCGCAGTTGAACGGGCTGGCGCTCGACGATCCCCGCATCCTCGAGGTCGCGGAACTGACCGGGGCGGATGTTCCGGTGTGCGTCCGGTCGCTCGCCTGCGTCATGACCGGCGTTGGCGAAACGCTGCAGCCGCTGAGCCTGCCGAAGATGCCCTGTGTGATGGTGAACCCATGCGTTCCCGTCGCAACCCGCGACGTCTTCAATGCGCTCGGCCTGCGCAATGGCGAATTGCTGGTCGGCGCCACCGATGTATTGCTGCAGGACCGGTCCTGGCCCGAAGAAGGGGCCTCACTCGAGGATTGGGTTGAACTGCTGGCTGCCAGTTCCAATGATCTGGAAACACCGGCGATGCGCGTCCAGCCAGTGATCGGCGAAGTCATCTCCGCGTTGAACGCCACCAACGGGGCCTGGCTGGCCCGGATGTCGGGATCGGGCGCCACCTGCTTTGCGATCTATGAGAATACCGCCGACGCCCGGCGTGCCGCGGAGCAGATCCGGGGGCGTCACCCCGCATGGTGGGTACATGCAGGTGTGCTGAGCTGAGCCTCTCTTTGTAGGATGGGTAGAGCGAAGCGAAACCCATCACTCGATCCGCTGAACGAAGTTGATGGGTTTCGCTGCGCTCTACCCATCCTACGAGCTAGGTCGGCGCGGCAGCGAAACCCATCAATCGGCAACCGAAAGGCGATAGGTATTGCTTCCGCCTTCGCTCGTCGAGCTACGGCGGACAAGTCGCTCTACCCATCCTACACATTCAATCAATGCGACCGTGCGAGGCAGAACGCCACGACCTGTTCGAGCGCGGTCTTCATCGGCGATGCCGGGAACAGCGCCAGCGCGTCGACGGCCATTGCGCCGTAGTGCTGGGCGCGGCTGATCGTGTCTTCCAGCGCGCGATGCTTGGTCATCAGTCCGATGGCGTGATCGAGATCGCCATCGCCGATCTCGCCGCGCTCCAGCGCCCTGATCCAGAACGCGCGCTCGCTGTCATTGCCGCGGCGGAATGCCAGCACCACCGGCAGCGTGATCTTGCCCTCGCGGAAATCGTCGCCGATGTTCTTGCCGAGCTTGGCGGCCTTGCCGCCATAATCCAGCACATCGTCGACGAGCTGGAAGGCGATGCCGAGATTCATGCCGACCGACCGGCACGCGGTCTGTTCAGCCTTGGGCCGGTTCGCAATGACGGGCCCGACCTCGCAGGCGGCGGCGAACAATTCGGCGGTCTTGCCCCTGATGACGGCGAGATATTCGTCCTCGGTGGTTGCGGTGTTCTTGGCGGCGGCGAGCTGCATCACCTCGCCCTCGGCGATCACCGCCGCGGCGTTGGACAGGATGCGCAGCACCGGCAGCGAGCCGACGTCGACCAGCGTGCGGAACGCCTGACCGAGCAGGAAGTCGCCGACCAGCACGCTCGCCTCATTGCCCCAGAGCATGCGCGCCGAAAGCTTGCCGCGGCGCAGCTCGCTCTCGTCGACAACGTCGTCGTGCAGCAGCGTGGCGGTGTGCATGAACTCGATGGCGCTGGCGACACGGATGTGGCCGGTGCCGGAATACCCGCACAGCTTGCACGCCGCCAAGGCCAGCATCGGGCGCA
>DATCXE010000085.1:0-2462 GCA_036565985.1 Bradyrhizobium sp. | reverse complement strand
TTCTGCCAGCCGCATGGTGTCGGCGAGCCGGTCGCGCTGCTCGTCGCTCAGTTGCAGGCTGCGCCGCGTCTCGATGCTGATCGCAGTCCATTGCGCATGCAACCGGTCGGCCAGCCGCCTGGTGTAACGCACGAGGCCGGCCGCGCGCGGATCTTCGCTGACGCACACCAGAATGCGCTCGCCCGCGGCCCAGGGGCCGGCGATGGCGTTGGCCTGCATGTGGGTGAGCAACTGTTCATCGACCCGCTCCGCCGTGCGCCGCAGCGCCAGTTCGCGCAGCGCGGTCAGGTTACCCGGCGAGAAATAATTCTCCAGCGCCCGCTCGGCCTGCTTCGGAACGTAGACCTTGCCTTCCTTCAGCCGCTGGATCAGGTCGTCGGGCGTGAGGTCGATCAGTTCGATGGCATCGGCACGGTCGAACACGGAATCCGGTACCGTCTCGCGCACCCGCACATGCGTGATCTGCGCGACCACGTCGTTCAGGCTTTCGATATGCTGGATGTTGACCGCGGTGTAGACATCGATGCCGTGGGACAGCAGTTCCTCGACGTCGAGATAGCGTTTGGGGTGACGGCTGCCCGGCGCGTTGGTATGGGCGAGTTCGTCGACCAGCGCGATCTGCGGCCGCCGCGCGATCAGCGCATCGAGGTCCATCTCGTCGAGCGTCTGGTCCCTGTAGCCGATCCGCTTGCGCGGCAGCACCTCGAGCCCCTGCAGCAGCGCTTCGGTTTCCGCCCGGCCATGGGTCTCGACCGCGCCGACAACGACATCGGCGCCCGCCTTCTTCCTGGCGTGCGCGCTTTGCAGCATTTCGTAGGTCTTGCCGACGCCGGGAGCGGCACCGACAAAGATCTTCAGCCGGCCGGCGCCGTCGTTCTCCCGCCGGGCGGCCTGCAGCAGTGCATCCGGCGAAGGTCGCTGTTCAGGGTCGCGGTTGGCCATGGGACATTATAGTCACCGCTTTGCAGCGGGCCTAGCCACCGTTATCTGGGGGCCGCGTCCAGTGCCAGGTTGAGCGCGAGGACATTGACACGCGGCTCGCCGAGAAGCCCGGCGAAGCGGCCCCTGGTGTTCTCGGTAACAAGCTGGCGGACACGATCCTCGGGCATGTTGCGCGCCTTCGCCACGCGCGGAACCTGGAACAGCGCCCCCTCAGGCGAAATATCGGGATCGAGGCCGCTGGCCGAGGTCGTGACGAGATCGACGGGCACAGCAGCGGAGGGATTTTCAGCCCTGAGTTTCTCGACGTCCTCCTTGACCCGGTCGCTCAGCCCCTTGCTGGTCGGGCCGAGATTGGAGCCGCCTGAATTGGCGGCGTTGTAGGGCGCCGGCACGGTTTTGGTCGAGTCGGCGGGGTCAGGCGCCAGGGTCGCCGAAGGGCGGCCGTGGAAATATTTGTCTTCCTTGAACTCCTGCCCGATCAGGGCTGAGCCGATCACCTTGCCGTCCTTCTCGATCAGGCTGCCTTGCGCCTGTCTCGGAAAGACCACGCCGGCGATCGCGGTCATCGCGAGCGGATAGGCTACGCCCGTGATCGCAGTCAGCAGCAGCAGGATGAGGATGGCGGGACGGATTTCTCTAAGCATTGTAGTTCTCCGTAAGTGCATCTGTCATTGCGAGAAGCGAAGCGACGAAGCAATCCAGCCTTCTTTACGCGGTGAGATGGATTGCTTCGCTTCGCTCGCAATGACGGTCAGGCCAGGTGCAAGGCGGTAACCACGAGGTCGATGGCCTTGATGCCGATAAAGGGAATGATGATGCCGCCGAGGCCATAGATCATCAGGTTGCGGCGGAGCAGCGCGCCGGCGCCGACAGCGCGGTAGGCGACGCCCTTCAGCGCCAGTGGAATCAGTGCGACGATAATCAGCGCGTTGAAGATGATCGCCGACAGGATCGCGCTCTGCGGGCTCGCCAGATGCATGAGGTTGAGTACCTCGAGTTGCGGATAGAACGCCAGGAACATCGCCGGGATGATGGCGAAGTATTTCGCGACGTCATTGGCGATCGAGAACGTGGTGAGCGCGCCGCGGGTCATCAACAGCTGCTTGCCGATCTCGACCACCTCGATCAGCTTGGTCGGATTGGAATCGAGGTCGACCATGTTGCCGGCCTCGCGCGCAGCCTGCGTGCCGGTGTTCATGGCGACGCCGACGTCGGCCTGCGCCAGCGCCGGCGCATCATTGGTGCCGTCGCCGCACATCGCCACCAGCTTGCCCTTGGCCTGCTCGTCGCGGATCAGCTTCAGCTTGTCCTCAGGAGTTGCCTGCGCCAGGAAATCGTCGACGCCGGCTTCGGCCGCGATCGCCGCCGCGGTCGTCGGGTTGTCGCCGGTGATCATCACAGTGCGGATGCCCATGCGGCGCAGTTCGGCAAAGCGCTCGCGGATGCCACCCTTGACGATGTCCTTGAGGTGGATGACGCCGAGCAGGCGCCCATCACGTGCCACCGCCAGCGGCGTGCCG
>DATCXE010000052.1:0-6155 GCA_036565985.1 Bradyrhizobium sp. | reverse complement strand
ATCTGCGAATAGGAGGTGCGAAGCATCGCCTCGCCCATCTCCTTCACGATCGAACTGAGCCGGTGCTGGACGACGGAACGCGTGATGGGATCGATCTTGGCGGACATTCTGACCCGTTGTTATTCGCTTGTTTGTAGGATGGGTTGAGCCCTTGCGAAACCCATCACTAACACGGGCAGTGCATGATGGGTATCGCTTCGCTCCACCCATCCTACGCAGCATCAAAGCGTGCTTGCGACTTCCTCGAGCGCGCCCGACGCCGCATCGACGATCGCATCGATATCGGCATCCGTCATCGGGGTCGACAAAGCCATCAAGCCATAGCCTGCGGCCAGTACGCCGCGATTGAGCAGCGCGCGCGAGAACACCGTCTGGCGCCGCGCCTCCTCCTCGGTCAGATAGGCCGAGCGATAGTCGCGGATCGGACGATCGGCGAAGTGAATCTTGAGCAAGGAGCCGAGGCCGACGGTACCGCCCGGCACGCCATGCCGCCTGAAAGCCTCGTCGATACCGGAGCGAACCGCCTCGCCCATCGCATCGAGACGCGCAAAGGCCGCATCGTCGAGCAGTTCCATCGCGGCGATGCCGGCGCGCATCGTCACCGGATTGGCGGAGAACGTGCCGCCATGCGGCAGTGCCGGCTTGCCCGGACGCGGATCGAACACCGCCATGACCTCCTTGCGGCCGCCGATCGCGCCGACCGGAAAGCCGCCGCCGATGATTTTGCCGAGCGTGGTCAAATCAGGATCGATGCTCCAGATGCCCTGCGCGCCACGAAATCCCAGCCGGAACGTGATGACCTCGTCGAAGATCAGGAGCGCTCCGACCTCGCGCGTGACCTTTCGCAGCGCCTCCAGATAGGTCTGACCGGCCGGCGCGAGGCCGGCACGGTTGGGCATGGGGTCGACCAGCACGCAAGCCAGTTCCGAGCCATGCTCGCGGATCAGGCTGACGGCGGCTTCCGTGTCGTTAAAGGGAATGGTGACGACGTCAGCCAGCACATTCTCAGGTGTGCCCTTCGCGTACGCCACCGATACCGGCGCGTTGCGGCCCCAGGCTTCCGGTGTCGGGTCGAGACTAACCTCGGCATAGTCGTAGGAACCGTGATAGGCGCCCTCGCATTTGGCGATCTTGGGGCGGCCGGTATGCGCCCGCGCCGCCTTCAGCGCCATCATGACGGCCTCGGTGCCGGAATTTGCGAAGCGTACCTGATCGACCGAGGGCAGCCGCGAAGCCAGAAGCTCGGCGAGATCGACCTCGGATTCCGTCGGCAGGCCGAACGCCGATCCCAGCGCGAGCTGTGCGGTCGCGGCCTTGATCAGGGCCGGATGCGCGTGGCCGTGGATCTGCGCGGTGAAATTGTTGATGCAATCGATGAAGACGTTGCCGTCGAGATCCCACACCCGACACCCCTCGCCGCGTGCCGCGTAGATCGGGTACGGCTTCATGAACACGGTGGTACGGCTGTTGCCGCCGGGCAGGCTCGCCAGCGCGCGATCGTACATTTTCTGCGAAGAAGAATTTGAATCCGGGTACATGCGGCTTCCGAAAATGGTGGGACAACCCCTTATAGCCGCTGGATTTCCCACCGCAAACCGAAGCTTTGCCGCGGGTGTCCTGCGACAGCGCGGAACCGACGGGGGCGGATCGCTCACGGCTACGTGTATCGAATGGCGCGCAAAAATCCTCACCTGCGACGGAATAGAACGCGCCGCCGCGCGTCACCATGCCATGCACGCTGTCTACAACAGCATTCGAACTCGAACCCGAAAGGCATCGCGACGATGCTGCCATTCCTCAAACCAGGCCTCGGCGCCGCGGCCTTCGGTGCGCGCCTCCTTGTCGCTTTCGCCGCGCCGCCCATGGTGTTTGCGGTATTCGCACATGAACCACATCCGCCGGCACAACAGGCCCTGACACCGGATGAAAGCGCATTCCTCGCTGAAAACGAGACTGCGATGACCAAAATGATGAACGCCATGGAAGCAAAGCCGACCGGCGACATCGACCGCGGCTTCGTCGCCATGATGGTGCCGCACCATCAGGGCGCGATCGACATGGCCGTGCTCGAACTGCGCTACGGCAAGAACGAACAGCTCCGGCGTATCGCCCAGGAAATCATCGTCAGCCAGATGCAGGAGATCGCGGCGATGAAACTTGCGATCGGCGAACCCGTCCCGCCGTCCGTTCCCGCGCCAACGCAAACCAGCGAGAAGCCCGCGATCCCTGATCACACGAGCATGCAAGCAGGCGCGAAGAGATAGGAGCGACAGATGAACCATTCGACTTTGAGAAGCAGCCTGCTGGCCTGCGCGATCGTTGTGACATCT
Organism: Bradyrhizobium sp.; assembly: GCA_036565985.1. Taxonomy (GTDB): domain Bacteria; phylum Pseudomonadota; class Alphaproteobacteria; order Rhizobiales; family Xanthobacteraceae; genus Bradyrhizobium. The sequence goes on along the minus strand of DATCXE010000052.1, from coordinate 3,825 downwards.
GCTCCTGTCTTGATGTTGCCTCCGGCAGCCTTGGCCGGCCAGGCCCCCGGCGCCGCATCCTCCCCGGACATTCCGGTCAGCCATCGCGACCGCGTCTACGCGGCGGAACAGTTTTCGAACACGGTGTCCGTCACCGACCCCGCCGACAACAAGCTGCTCGGCGTGATCCGGCTCGGCGATCCCCAGCCCGGCAATTTCAGCCCGCTCTACAAGGGGCAGGTGCTGGTCCACGGCATGGGCTTCTCGCCTGACCACAGAACGCTTGCCGTCGTCTCGATCGGATCGAATTCGGTGACGTTCATCGACACCGCGACGAATGCGATCAAGCACGTCACTTATGTGGGCCGCTCGCCGCACGAAGCATTCTTCACGCCGGATGGAAAGGAAGTCTGGGTCACCGTGCGCGGCGAGAACTACATCAGCGTCATCGACGCTGCCGACTTTGCCGAGAAGAAGCGCATCGAGGTGCCGGCCGGGCCCGGCATGCAGATCTTCTCGCCCGACGGCAAATACGGCTACATCTGCTCGTCCTTCAATCCGGAAACGGTCGTGGTGTCAGTCGCCGACCACGCCATCGTCGCGCGCGTCAAGCAGGAGAGCCCGTTCTGTCCGAACATCGCCGCCACGCCCGATGGCGAACAGGTGTGGTTTACGTTGAAGGACATCGGCAAGACCCAGGTGTTCAACGCCAGGCCGCCGTTCAACCCGATCAGGACGATCGAGACCGGCCCGATCACCAATCACGTCAACTTCGCCCGCACCGCGAAGGGAACGTTCGCCTATGTCACGATCGGCGGCACCAACGAGGTCAAGGTGTTTCGCACCGACGATTTTTCGCAAGTGGCGACGATTCCGGTCGGCAATCTGCCGCACGGCGTCTGGCCCTCCGGCGACGGCACCCGCATCTATGTCGGCCTGGAAAACGCCGACGCGCTCGCCGCGATCGACACCGCCACCAACAAGGTGGTGGCCAACATTCCCGTCGGACAGGCGCCGCAAGCCATCGTCTATGTGCCGGGCGCCGCGCCCGATCCGGATGACCGGCAGAATTTGCAGAGCCTCGGTGTCGCCGGCCAGGTCGCTTACCTCACCCTCGGCGCAAGGGTTGCGGCGAAGGGCGAGAAGCCGCCGACCAGCGTCTCGCTGTTCGATCAGGGCCTGATCCAGGTCTTGCAGGCGGCGGTGACCGGCTTGCAGCCGAAACAGCGCTACGTGCTGGCGCTGGCCGACAAGCGCGACGGAACCGGATCGGTGCAACCGCTCGCCGCCTTCATGACGAACCCGGCGGGTTCGGCCATCGTCAATGCGGTCGGGCCGATCCGGCAGATCGTCCAGAATTCCGCCACAGCCGAACGGCGCTATCTGGTCATCGCCCCCGGCGAGCCTGCAAAGTTCGGCGATGCCGTGCAGGTTCAAGCTCCATGAACGACATGCTGCGCCTGATCGAACCGGCTATACCAGCGCTCCGCCGCTATGCGCGGGCGCTGGTCCGCAATCGCGCGACCGCCGACGATCTGGTGCAGGACTGTCTGGAGCGGGCCGTCAGCCATTGGGGGCAGCGGCGCGAAGGCGATCCGCGCCCGTGGCTGTTTGCGATCCTGCACAACCTCGCGCTCAGCCAGTTCCGCCGCTCGACGCGCCGGGGCAAGCACATCGCCATCGACGAAGCCGATGAAGACGATTTCGGGCAGGACGCCGTGCAGGAGCAGAAGCTGATGTACCAGGACGTGCTCGACAAGCTTGCGCGGCTTCCGAACGACCAGCGCGCCGTGTTGCTTCTGATCGCCGTGGAAGACCTGTCCTATGCCGACGCTGCCAGGGTGCTCGGGATTCCCATCGGCACGGTGATGTCGCGACTGTCGCGGGCACGCGAGAAATTGCAGCAGGAAATCGAAGGGACCGATAACGGCGCACCGAAAAACGTGGTGCCATTGCGGAGCATGAAATGACCAACCGGCCCATCTCGGAAGACGATCTCCACGCCTATGTGGACGGTGCTCTGGAACCCGAGCGCGAGGCAGAGGTCGCCGCCTACCTGGATGGCCATCCCGACATGGCCCGGCGCGTCGCTGCCTTCTCCGATCAGCGCGACCAGTTGCGCAAGGCGCTGGCGCCGATCGCAGACGAGCCGCTGCCGCCGCAACTCAATTTGGCGCGGATGATCGAGAACCGGCGACGACGGCCCTCGCCGGTCTGGTGGACGGTCGCAGCCATGCTGATGCTGAGCATTGGCGGCCTCGGCGGCTGGGCGATGCGGGGCAGCCTGCAAGGTTCGCCCGGCGGACTTGCTGCGCTCGCGCAGGAAGCTGCTTATTCCTACAGCGTCTATGCGCCGGACCACATCCGGCCGGTCGAGATGCGGGCATCCGACAGTACGCAACTGGTGCAGTGGATGTCGAGCCGTCTGAAGCGGCCGGTGACGCTGCCGGACCTGACGGGATCGGGTTATCGCCTGATGGGCGGGCGGCTGATCGCGACGTCGCACGGTCCGGCTGCGATGTTCATGTATGACGACGATCGTGGTGATCGCCTCGTGGTGCTGACGCGCCCGATGATCTCGGACCAGAACGCACCAATGGCGCCGCATTCGGGCGGCGACGTCTCGGGCTTCGCCTGGGCCGACGGCGGGATGGGCTACAGCCTGGTGGGACGGGCCGCCGCCGAATCCCTCAAGCCGATCGCCAACGAGGTCCGCAAGCAGGCGCGCAGCATCTAGGATTTCGACGGCTGGGTGAAGGTCAAAAAGACGGCGGTCCCGACGATCAGGGTCGCGGCCATGAACAGCAGCACCGCGGGCAATCCGAAGATCGTCGCGACGACGCCGGTGGTCGATTGCATCAGCGCCGCGCCGAGAAAAAAAGCGAGATTGATTGCCGACAGCGCCTTGCCGGCGTTCTGTGCGTCCACGAGTTGGCGCGTCATGCCGTAGAGCAGTGGTTGCGTCGATATGGCGATGCCGATCAGAACGAACAACACGGCGTCGAATTGCGCCGGGATGGCGGCCACGCCGAGAAGATCGGCCAGCGGATAATGCGGCGCTCCGGCCGCCATCACGGCAAGCAGCAATGCGGCAAGTGAATGCGTGGCGGCCAGCACCTCGCGACGATGACCGATGCTGCGATCGACAATCCCGATCAGCACGGGTCCGGCGATCAAGGCAAGCGTGAACAGGCCCAGCGCATTGCCCGCCTCGATGCGGCCGAGCCCCTTGATCTCCATCAGCCACGGCCCGCCCCACAATCCCCGCAGCACAAGCGATGCCGCCAGCGACACCAGCGACAGCGCGATCAGGCCACGCAGCCGATACGACAGGCCGATGCGCAGCACCTCGGCCATTTGCGATAGTGGCGACGACCGGTCGGCATGCTCGGCCGGCTGCTTCGGGACCAGCAAAAACACCGCGATCGCCACGACAGCGCCGAAACAAGCTGAGATCCAGAACCCTGCCCGCCACCCCCAGCTTTCGACGACAAAGGCAAGCGGGCTCGACGACAGCAGCATGCCGATATTGCCGATCGACAGGATGATGCCGGACCACAGGCCGAAGCGCGCCGCCGACATCTGCTTGGCAGCCAACGTCATCGGACACATCAGCATGCCCGACGTGGCGACGCCGAGCAGGAACTGCCCGAACAGAAAACTCTCCGGCCCCCTCGCCATTCCCGACGCCAGCGCCCCCACGATGGTTCCCCCCAGCAGGCTCAGCGAAACCGGGCGAACGCCGAAGCGATCCATCGCGGCGCCGACCGGGATCTGCGAGGCGGCGAAGGCGAAATGATAGATCGAGGTGAGGCTCGCCAGCGTCTGCGGCGGCGTGCGGAAGTC
>DATCXE010000038.1:0-15133 GCA_036565985.1 Bradyrhizobium sp. | reverse complement strand
CGGCCTCCAGGCTCGCATAGGTCTTTTCGTGACGCACGAACGGGCCGAAGCGGCCGATGCCGGCAGTAATGGGCTCGCCGGTTTCCGGATGGTTTCCAATTTCGCGCGGCAAGGATAGAAGCTTCAGAGCCAGCTCCAATTCCATGTCGCCGGGCGACATGTTCTTCGGGATGCCGGCACGCCGGGGCTTTTCGCCCTCGGCATAATCCTTCTGCTCGCCGAGCTGAATGTAAGGGCCGAAGCGTCCGGCCTTCACCGTCACTTCGAGATCGGTTTCCGGGTCCTTGCCGAGGACGCGGTCGGCGCTCGCCTCGGAGTCGGCGGCCAGCGGGCGGGTGTAGCGGCATTCCGGATAGTTCGAGCAGCCGACGAAGGCGCCGAATTTTCCGGCCTTCAGGTTGAGCTTGCCGGTGCCGCAGGTCGGGCACTGCCTGACGTCGCCGCCATCGGCGCGGGCGGGGTAGATGTGCGGCCCCAGCATGTCGTCGAGCGCATCCAGCACCTCGGAGACGCGGAGATCCTTGATGTCGTTGACCGCGCCGATGAAGCCGGTCCAGAACTCCTTCAGCACCTGCTGCCAGGAAATCTCGTTGTTGGAGACGCGGTCGAGCTGTTCTTCCAGCGCGGCTGTGAAGTCGTACTCCACATAGCGCGCGAAGAAGTTCTCCAGGAACGCGACCACCACGCGGCCCTTGTCCTCGCCGTGCAGCCGCTTCTTTTCGAGCTTGACGTAACCGCGGTCTTTCAAGACCTGCAGGATCGAGGCGTAGGTCGAGGGTCGGCCGATGCCGAGTTCTTCCATCCGCTTGACCAGCGACGCTTCCGAGAATCGCGGCGGCGGTTCGGTGAAATGCTGGGTGACGGCGAGATCCTGCCGCTTCAGCGCTTCGCCCGCGCTCATGGCGGGCAGGCGGCGCGAATCCTCGTCGTCGCCGTCGTCGTCTTTGCCTTCCTGATAGAGTGCAAGGAAGCCGTCGAACTTGATGACCTGGCCCGAGGCGCGCAGTTCGAGCACGCGGGAGCCGGCCTTCGCCGCGATGTCCACCGTGGTGCGTTCGAGTTCGGCCGATTCCATCTGGCTCGCGATGGTGCGGATCCAGATCAATTCATAAAGCCTGGCCTGATCGGGATCGAGCCGGCGGCGCATCTCGGCCGGCCGGCGCGACAGATCGGTCGGGCGGATCGCTTCATGCGCTTCCTGCGCGTTCTTGGCCTTGGTCTGGTACTGGCGTGGCGCATCCGGCACATAGGCATTGCCGTAATCCTCGCCGATCACCTTGCGCGCCTGCGTGATCGCGGAGCCGTCGATCTGCACGCCGTCGGTTCGCATATAGGTGATGAGGCCGGTGGTCTCGCCGCCGATGTCGATGCCCTCGTAAAGCCGCTGCGCAATCCGCATCGTATGCGCCGGCGCGAAGCCGAGCTTGCGGCTGGCTTCCTGCTGCAGCGTCGAGGTGGTGAAGGGCGCCTGCGGATTGCGGCGTGCGGGCTTTGCTTCAACGGTCGAAACCGTGAAGTTCGCCGCTTCAATGGCCTTCCTGAAATCTTCGGCTTCCGCGCCGGAGCCGATGTCGAGACGCTGGATCTTCTTGCCGTCGGCGCCGACGAGGCGGGCTTCAAAACTCTCGCCGCGCGGCGTCGTCAGCGTCGCCACCAGCGACCAATATTCGCGCGGGACGAATTTTTCGATCTCGAGTTCGCGGTCGCAGACCAGCCGCAGCGCGACCGATTGCACGCGGCCCGCCGAGCGCGCGCCCGGCAGTTTGCGCCACAGCACCGGCGAGAGCGTGAAGCCGACCAGATAATCCAGCGCGCGGCGCGCCATGTAGGCGTCGACCAGCGCGCCGTCGATCTGGCGCGGCGCCTTCATCGCGTCGGTCACGGCCTGCTTGGTGATGGCGTTGAACACCACCCGCTCGATCTTCTGATCCTTGAGCGCGCGCTTCTCCTTCATGACCTCCAGCACGTGCCAGGAAATCGCTTCGCCCTCACGATCGGGGTCGGTTGCGAGGATCAGGCGGTCGGCGCCCTTCAGGGCCTTGGCGATGTCGTTGAGCCGGCCCGCCGCCTTGGGATCCACCTCCCAGATCATCTGAAAATTAGCTTCCGGATCGACCGATCCGTTCTTGGCGGGGAGGTCGCGGACATGGCCGAACGAGGCTAGAACCTCGTAGGAGGCGCCCAAATACTTATTGATCGTCTTGGCTTTCGCCGGCGACTCCACGATGACGATATTCATGTCATTCCAATGGCTTACGGGAAAAGATAAGGGCGGGTTCCACGAGACTCGCGGCCCGCCGTGTCGACCCGAACATGGGTGGTGAGGCGGCCCCTGTCAAATCGGCAGATGTCCGCCACGTAGATTTACGGATCGACTTTATATCTAGGCTGTCGCGAAATGCGCCCTAGAGTTGCGTGCCCAAAGGGATTATTTCTGTGCGATATTGTATGCAATTGGATGCAATTTGTTTGAGCAAGGCTGCGGGCGGCCGGAAGCGGAAGGCTTCGGGCAAAAAACCGGATTCGCCAACCGAAGAGCGCGCTGAACGGGGTGAGGAGGGCGGCCCGGACGAGGCCGTGGCCTTCATCGCAGAGACTGTCGCCGAATTGGTCAAGCTGGCGGAACGCCACCGGCTCGAAGTGCTCGGTCATTTGCTCGGAATGGCGCAACTCGAGGCGGAAGAACGGCTGCGGACCCGGAGCAGGCACAAGCTATCCTGATTAGCTCAGCCAGTTCATGCCGTAGCGCGTTTGCCCGCCATCCGTCGCTTCAGTTCGGTATCGCCCGCACCCAAGAGCCGCCCGTCGTCTGAATAGAGTTCGAGTTTGCGAACCGGCCGGCCCTTTTCCTTGTCCACCAGGATGGTTGCGATCTCATCCGGGCGCTCGTCGAATTCCTCGCTCCATTGCCGCAGAGCGACCAGGATCGGGAATACGCCGCGGCCCTTCGGCGTCAGCAGATATTCCTGATAGGCGCTGCCGTCGGAGGCGGGAGCGGTCTTCAGAATGCCCTGATCGACCAGCGCGCGCAGCCGCACCGTCAGGATATTCTTGGCCAGCCCCAGTTTTTTCTGGAATTCGCCGAAGCGGCTGGTTCCGAACAGCGCTTCACGGATGATCAGCATCGACCACCAGTCGCCGAGCGCGTCCAGCGAGCGGGCGACCGGGCAGTCGTCGCGTTCAAAGCTTGTCCGTTTCACCATGGGCAGTCTTCCGCTGAAATTGGAGCGATCACGATCTTGTGTGGTTGCAATATTAAACCAGATGCCCTAGGTAGGCAATCTAGTTTAATAATGCAACTATCGGAGATGACCATGAGGCTCGCGAACAAAACGGCGTTGATCACAGGCGGCAACAGCGGCATCGGGCTTGCGACCGCAAAACTGTTCGTGGCCGAAGGGGCCAAGGTCGTCATCACGGGCCGCAATCAGGCGACGCTTGAAGCCGCAGCGAAGGAATTGGGGCCGAACGCACTCGCGCTCGTGGCTGACGCGACCGACATCGCGGCCACCGAAGCCGCGATCCGCAAGGGAGCCGACAAGTTCGGCAAATACGACATCCTCTTCGCCAATGCCGGTATCGCCGGCGGCACGCCGCTCGGCGACGCCACCGTCGAGACGTTCGAAAAAGTCATCAGCACCAACCTCACCAGCGTGTTCTTCACCGTGCAATCCGCGCTGCCGCATCTCAACGACAACGCCTCGATCATCCTCAACGGCTCTGTCATCTCCGTGCTCGGCATTCCCGGCTACTCGGCTTATGGCGCGGCGAAAGCCGGCGTGCGGGCGATGGCGCGGATCATGGCGTCGGAATTGTCGCCGCGCGGCATCCGCGTCAACGTGGTGGCGCCCGGCGCGATCCGCACCCCCATTTGGGGCGCGGCGGTCGCGACGCCGGAAGCCGAAAAGGCCTTTGAAAAGCAGATCGGACTGTCGACGCCGCTCGGCCGCATCGGCGAGCCCGACCATGTTTCGAAGACGGTCCTGTTCCTCGCCTCTGACGATGCCGCGCATGTTCAGGGCCAGGAATTGTTCGTCGACGGTGGTGCGACGGCATCTCCGAGCGGTGCGCCGATCTATCGGGGGTAAGGCAGGTCTCAGCGATCGAAGTCGGCCGGCGGATCTGATCACGTTGATCTCGTGCGCTGGCCGGCTCCCGCGCCCTGCGGCCGATTGGCGCTGAGCCAGAACGCGCATTGAACCGTGGTTGTGTCTGCCAGACATTTCGAGACAGGAGTCTCGTAAGCAATCACGAACTGGTGGGCGCCGTCGTGCCGAAGACCTCTGGCATCTCCTCGACCCCGGCGGAGAATTCGGACACCGCCCAGTTCACGTCGGTCGCCCTGTTTTCGGGTGTCGGTCTCCTGATCTCGCTGATCGTCGTAATCCTCCGCATCAACGGCGTATTCTGATTGGAGGGAGCTGCCGTCGCGCCTGGTGACGGCAGCCGATATCGCCTCAAACTAGGCGGCGTTCAGATCGCCCGCGGCTTTCAGCGCGCCGGCCACGGCTTTTTCGCGATGCTCGGGACCGACCTGGATGCCGTCGGCGGAAATGAACTCCGGGTCCTTGATGCCGATGAAACCGAACACCCAGCGCAGATAGGTTTCCAGATGTTCGCCGACTGCGGCGGGAGTGCCCGGGCCGTAGAATCCGCCGCGCGAGATCGCGACGATGACGCGCTTGCTGCCGGCCAGACCCTCGACGCCCTGCGCTGAATATTTGAACGTCTTGCCCGCCACCAGGATGCGGTCGATCCAGGCCTTGAGCTGGCTCGGAATCGTGAAATTGTACATGGGCGCGCCCAGCACCACGATGTCAGCGGCGAGAAATTCTTCCAGCACGGCCTGACCGGCGGCGATGTCCGCCTGCAGGGAGGCCTCGGGCGCGGCGCCCTGGCCGGCGGCGAGATGTGAGCCGGTAAGGTGCGCGAGCGGCGTCAGCGTGAGATCGCGATAGCCGACTTCCAGGCCGGGAGTGGATTGGCGCAGCCGATCGACGATGGCGGCGGAAACCTGGCGGCTGACGGAGTGAGGGCCGAGAACGCTGGAATCCAGATGCAGGAGCTTCATGAGGGTCACCCTTGGTATAAGTTTGTAACTTGCGCTATATGAGTGGCTGTCCTAAAACCCCGCAAGAACGCACAATTTTGAAACCCGAGCACAGCGATGACACCCGAGCACAAGAATGTGCCTGCCTCGCCGGCAGGACCGCACGCCGACGGCAACTGCCGTGCGGTTGCCTCGGTGCTGGCGCGGGTCGGCGACAAATGGAGCGTGTTCGTGATCATGATGCTGATCGACGGGCCGCTGCGCTTCAACGAACTCAAGCGCATGATCGGCGGCATCTCGCAGCGGATGCTGACTCTGACGCTGCGGGGGCTGGAGCGCGACGGACTGGTGACGCGCACTGTGTTTCCCACCATTCCGCCCCGGGTCGATTACGAACTGACCGATCTCGGCCGCGGATTAGCCGAGCCGGTGCAGGCGCTGGGCAAATGGGCGTTCGAGCACCTGCCGGAGATCCAGGGCGCGCGAACGTATTTCGACGCACGTAGCGAGAAGGGCTGATCAGACCAGCGACACCAGCCCGCCGCCGTGACGCTCCAGCCGTCCGGCGAGTTCGAGTTCGAGCAACACGGTGCGCACTGTGGCCGGCGAGGCGCCCGACATCCGGATCAGGTCGTCGAGACTGATGGGGGTCGGTCCGAGCAAATCCACGATACAAGCGCGTTCGCCCGCACCGGCGTCGAAATCGAGCGGGTCGTCACCGCTCTCGCGCACATCGAGCATGACCGGCCGCTCCATGATCGGCGCCACCGCGTTGATGACGTCGGAAGCCTCCGTGGTCAGCGTCGCGCCCTGCTTGATCAAATCGTTGGTGCCGGCGGCGCGCGGATCGAGCGGCGAGCCCGGCACCGCAAACACTTCGCGCCCCTGTTCGGCTGCCATTCGCGCCGTGATCAGCGAGCCCGAGCGATGCGCGGCTTCGATCACGACGACGCCGAGCGATGCGCCCGAGATCAGCCGGTTACGGCGCGGAAAGTCGCGGGCGCGCGGCACGTGGCCGAGCGGCATTTCGGAAATCGCGCCGCCTTGTTCGAGCAGCGCGGCCAGCAGATCCTCATGCTCCGCCGGATAGATCCGGTCGTGGCCGCCGGCCAGCACCGCAACCGTGCCGCTCGCGATCGTAGCGCGATGCGCGGCCTGATCGATGCCACGCGCCAGCCCCGAGATCACGAGAAAACCGGCCTCGCCGAGATCGCGCGCCAGTTGGCTTGCGAATTTCAGGCCGGCGCCGGATGCGTTGCGCGAGCCCACGATTGCGATCATCGGCCGCATCAGCGTCTCGGGGGCGCCACGCACGCCGAGCAGGGGAGGTGCATCGTCGAGCGTCCCCAGTCGCGGCGGATAGGCCGCCTCGCCGGGCGCGACCAGCGCGATGCCTATCCTTCGGGCTGCGCCAAGTTCAGTCCGCGCTTCTTCCTCGCTGCAGATTCGTCCTGAGCGTGCCGCACCGCCACGCCGCGCCAGGTCGGGCAATCGTTCCAGCGCCGTGCGCGCGTCGCCGAAATGGCTGAGCAGCGAGTTGAAGGTTCGCGGCCCGACATTGTCGCTGCGGATCAGCCGCAAGCGGTCGAGCCGCTCTGCGTCGGAAAGCTGGGGCGTGTGGGATGAACTGTCATGCATGCGGATGCACCTTTGCCCAACCTGAGATTGCAATCAACCTGTTTGATTGCAACGGGTGTTGTACTTGCTCCATGCCGGGGCTCTTCGTAACCTGCCTCGTCACGACAGGAAGCGTTTTCATGATCTCGCTCGCCGACCTCCAGCGCCGCATCGATGCCGGCGATCTCTCCGCCGACGCCGCCATCGCGCAATCGCGCGAAGCAATCGCTACACACGAAAAGTCTATCGGCGCCTTCGTCTGCCATGACCCGAATGTCCGCGCGCAGAGCGCAGGACCGCTCCGCGGCATCGCGGTCGGCATCAAGGACATCATGGATACGCAGGATTTTCCGACCGAGATGGGCTCGCCGATCTATCGCGGATTTCGCCCGCGCGCCGATGCGGCCGTTGTCATGATGCTGAAACAGGCCGGCGCCAGCGTTATCGGCAAGACCACGACGACGGCCTTTGCCTCGATCGATCCGACGCCAACACTCAACCCTCACAATCATGGTCATACCCCCGGCGGTTCGTCATCGGGATCGGCGGCAGCGGTCGCCGCCGGCATGATCCCGCTCGCGCTGGGGACACAGACCGGCGGCTCGGTGATCCGCCCGGCATCGTTCTGTGGCGTCGCCGCTATCAAGCCGTCCTATCGCCTGCTGCCGACGGTTGGTGTGAAATGCTATTCGTGGACGCTCGATACGGTCGGATTGTTCGCGTCCGGCGTGGACGACGTGGCGCGCGGGCTTTCCGCCATGACGGGCCGACCTGAACTGCTGCTGCCGGCCACCATTCCGACACCGCGCATCGGCATCGTAACGCAGGATTTCGCCGGTGCGCCGGATCCGTCAGGCGCAGAGGCGGTGCAGATTGCGACGAAGGCGGCAGAACGCGCCGGAGCCTCGGTGCGCGCATTGGCCATGCCCGAGATCGTCGCCGAGGCGTGGCGCATCCATGCGGTCGTGCAGGAATTCGAGGCGCATCAGGCGCTCGCCTGGGAATACCGCGAGAATTACGACGCGATGGCGCCGATACTGCGCGCAAGGCTGGACGACAGTCGTGGCACAACGCCCACAGCCTATGACGAGGCGATGGCGATAGCTGATCGCGCCAGACACGCACTGGCAAAAGTGTTCGAGGATGTCGACGTGCTGCTGACCTTGTCGGCACCCGGCGCTGCGCCCAAGGGTTTGGGCTCGACCGGCGATGCCCGTTACAACCGTCTATGGACGCTGATGGGCGTGCCCTGCGTCAATGTTCCCACGCTCATTGCGGACGCGGGATTGCCGGTCGGCGTGCAGGTAATTGCGCGATATGGCGCTGATGCCGAGGCATTGGCAGCGGCGCGGTTTGTGGAAGAGGCGCTCACGCGACAATGAAACGGTGGCAGGCCTGTTGATCCCATAATGGGAGCATGCTATATAATATCCAATGAGGATTATTGCCCGTCGGACATTGCGGGAGTTCGTCCAGGCTCTTTCCGGCAGGAAGGATCAGTCGGCCGTGAAAGCGGCGCTGGATGCATGGTTCGACGAAGCGAGTAAGGCCTCTTGGAAGAGCACGGCGGATGTCAAACGGCGCTATGCGACGGCAAGTGTCATCAGCGCAGAGCGAATCGTTTTCAACATCAAGGGCAATGACTATCGCCTGGTGGTGGCTGTCGATTTCGAAAAGGGGATCATCTGGATCAAATGGATCGGGACCCATAAAGCTTATGACAAGATCGACGTGGCGGAGGTCCGATATGGCAACTGAACTCAAACCGATCCGCACCAAGGCGGACTACAAGAACGCACTTGCGGAGGTAGAACGCCTCTGGGGAGCGAAGAGCGGGACTGCGAGGGGCGACCGGCTCGATGTGCTGGCGACGCTGATCGACGCTTACGAAGCACGGCACTATCCGATGGATCCGCCCGATCCCATCGAGGCAATCCAGTTCCGGATGGAACAGCAAGGCTTGAGTCGCAAGGACCTCGAGCCGTTGATTGGAACACGCGCGCGTGTGGCAGAGGTCATGAACCGCAGGCGGAGTCTATCAATCGATATGATCCGGCGCCTACATGAGCAACTCGGGATTTCCGCCGAGATACTGATCCGTCCGACCCGCGAGGAAGAGGCGGCCTGATCGGCCGGTGGCCGGGCAACAAGCCACGGCTACTTCGCCCCGATCTTGCCTTCGGTGCCGGTCTGCAACCGCTTGATGTTTTCGCTGTGCTTCCAGAACAGCAGCAGCGTCAGCACGACGAACAGCGACGCCAGCGCGGGATGGCCGAACCACCACAGGAACAGCGGCGTGACGAAGGCTGCGATCAGCGCCGAGAGCGACGAGTAGCGCGTGGTGACGGCGGTCGCGAGCCAGATCAGGCAGAACACCACGGCTGCGGGCCAGAACAGCCCGATCAGCACGCCGATATAGGTGGCGACGCCCTTGCCGCCGTTGAATTTGAGCCACACCGGGTAGAGATGGCCGAGAAAGGCGCCGAGTCCCGCCACCATCGCGGCTTCGGTGCCGCCGAAATAGCCGGCAATGATAACCGCGACCGTGCCCTTGAGCGCGTCGCCGAGCAGCGTCGCTGCCGCAAGACCCTTGCGGCCGGTGCGCAGCACGTTGGTTGCGCCGATATTTCCGCTTCCGATCGAGCGCAGATCCTGCGTGCCGGCAAGTCTGGTCAGCACCATCCCGAACGGAATCGAGCCCAACAGATAGCCGACCAGGAATGCGAGCACGAGGAATGCATCCGTCATCACCGTTGCTCCTGCGAGAGCGCGTCTGGCGCGCTAGACATGCTCGTAGACCGTCCGTCCGCCCACGATAGTACGGACGACGCGGCCGGAAAAGCGCGCTTCGTCGAACGGCGTGTTCTTGCATTGCGACTTGAGATCGGCGGGATCGAGCACCCAGGGCGTATCGGGATCGATTACGACGAGGTCGGCGGGCGAACCCGCGCGCAGCGTGCCGCCGGGCAGGCCCAGCAGTTCCGCCGGCCGGGTCGACATCGCCCGGATCAGCGTCTTGAAATCCATCTCGCCATTGTGGATCAGGCGTAGCGCCGCCGGCAGCATGGTCTGCAGCCCGACCGCGCCGGCCGCCGCTTCCGCGAACGGCAGCCGTTTCACCTCGACGTCCTGCGGATTGTGATCGGACATCACGACGTCGATCAGTCCGGAGGCGACGGCCGCAACCAGCGCGAGGCGGTCATCCTCGGTGCGCAGCGGTGGCGACAGTTTCAGGAACGTACGATAGGGGCCGATGTCGTTCTCGTTCAGCGTAACGTGGTTGATCGACACCGAGGCGCTGACGTGGAGGCCGGCATCGCGCGCGCGCTTGAGGATTTCCAAAGACTCGATCGAGGACAGCGACGCTGCGTGATAGCGTCCTCCGGTCAGCGCCACGAGTCGCATGTCGCGCTCGAGCATCACGGCTTCGGCGGCGTTGGGAATGCCGATCAGGCCGAGCCTGGCTGCAAATTCGCCCTCGTTCATCACGCCTTCGCCGACCAGGTCCGGGTCTTCGGTGTGGTGCACGATCAGCGCATCGAAATCACGGGCATAGGTCAGCGCCCGGCGCATCACCTGCGCGTTGGTAACGCTCCGGTCGCCGTCGGTGAAGGCCACCGCACCGGCGGCTTTCAGTAGCCCGATCTCGGTCATTTCCTCACCGCGCATGCCCTTGGTCAGTGCGGCCATCGGGTGGATGTTGACGATCGCGGTGTCGCGGGCGCGGCGCAGCACGAAATCGACCGTCGCCGAGTTATCGATAACGGGCGAGGTATCCGGCTGGCAGATGATGGTGGTGATGCCGCCGGCGGCGGCGGCCTGGCTTGCGGAGGCAAAGGTTTCGCGGTGGCTGGCGCCGGGCTCGCCGACAAAAGCGCGCATGTCGATCAGCCCGGGCGCGACGATCTTGCCGGCGCAATTGATGATGTCGGTGCCTTCGGGCACCCCGGCGGCGCCGATGCCGCGCTTGGAGTCGCGGATCATGCCGTCGGCAATCAGGACGTCACCGGGGCCGTCGAAATCCCTCGAGGGATCGACCACGCGGGCATTGGCGAGCAGGATCGGGCGTCGGTCGGTCAGCATGTTGTTACGCATTCGGCAGGTTGCGGGCGAGCGCTTCGAGCACCGCCATTCGCACCGCCACTCCCATTTCCACCTGTTCACGGATCAGCGATTGCGCACCATCCGCCACGATCGAGTCGATCTCCACGCCACGGTTCATCGGTCCCGGGTGCATCACCAACGCATCCGGCTTGGCATAGGCGAGCTTCTTCTGGTCGAGGCCGAAATAGTGAAAATATTCGCCCGTCGACGGCACGAAGGAGCCGTTCATCCGCTCGCGCTGCAGCCGCAGCATCATCACGATGTCGGCGCCATTGAGGCCCTCGCGCATGTCGCGCGCGACCTCGACGCCCATCCGCTCGATGCCGCGCGGTAAGAGCGTGGAGGGCGCCACCACGCGGACGCGGGCTCCCATGGTGTTGAGCAGCAGGATATTGGAGCGCGCCACCCTTGAATGCATCACGTCGCCGCAGATCGCGATGACGAGGCCTTCCAGCCGGCCTTTGTTGCGGCGGATGGTCAGCGCATCCAGTAGTGCTTGCGTCGGATGCTCGTGGCTGCCGTCGCCGGCATTGATCACGGAACCGTCAACCTTGCGCGCCAGAAGTTCCACCGCGCCGGAGGCGTGGTGCCGCACCACCAGGATATCGGGGTGCATGGCGTTGAGCGTCACGGCTGTATCCATCAGCGTCTCGCCCTTGCGGATCGAGGACGAGGATACCGACATGTTCATGACGTCGGCCCCTAACCGTTTGCCCGCCAGTTCGAACGAGGATTGGGTGCGGGTCGAGGCCTCGAAGAACAGGTTTACCTGGGTGCGACCGCGCAAGCTGGTGCGCTTCTTGTCCACCTGGCGGTTGAGTTCGACATATTCCTCGGAAAGGTCGAGCAGGCCGGTAATATCGGCAGCGGAAAGCCCCTCGATTCCCAGCAGATGCCGGTGTCCGAGGACGAAGGTCGATTTCGATGCAGGGGTCATTAAAGCGAGAGCTATAGGCAGAGATGCCGTGCAGGGCAAGCGTCAAATCCCCTGTCCGGACTTATCCACTAAGGCTTCGGCGACAAGGTAAACGGCCCCGCAAGGTATTGCCTGCCGCAGGTTTCGGCTAGGATGGCGGGACCAGCGAGCCCTGCATCAGGCCATGGAAAACGTGCAGTATTTCATTCAATTCATCCGGGTCCGGTTGGGGGCGACTGGCCAAGGCCACCAAAGTTCGGAACGGCCGCGAGAAGGGCAATGGAGCAAGCGCCCGAAGACTTCTCGACGAACGCTGCTTGCTGCGATCTGCGCCGCGTATTGCCTGCCGGGCGCCGCTGCGCACGCGCAAAAAATGCCGGCGGGCTTCGTTTACCTGCGCGATGTCGATCCGACCATCATTCAGGACATGCGCTACGCCGGTTCGAACAATTTCGTCGGCCGGCCGCTGAAGGGCTATGACGCCGCCGAATGCGTGGTGAAGCGCGAAGTCGGCGCGCTGCTGAAGAGCGTTCAGGAAGAACTCGCGCTGCAAGGTGTGTCGCTGAAGATGTTCGATTGCTACCGTCCAACGCGCGCGGTTGCCGACATGGTAGCGTGGTCGCGCGACGGCCGCGAAACGCCGGCGCAGAAGCGCTACAATCCGGCGTTCAGCAAGGCCGACCTGTTTCGCCTGGGCTACATCGCCACCCGTTCCGGCCATTCCACGGGCGCCGCGCTCGACCTCTCCCTGGTTGATCTGAAAGCCGACAATTCAGCCGCGTTCGATCCTGCCAAGGACTATGGCGACTGCACCGCCAACGTGAACCTTCGCGCGCCGGACGGCAGTGTCGACATGGGTACCGGATACGACTGCGCCGACGTCAAGTCGCACACATCGGCGAAATCCATCACGGCCGCCCAGCGCCGCTGGCGGGAGAAGCTGGTTCTGGTGATGGCGCGGCGAGGATTTGTAAACTATTCGAAGGAGTGGTGGCATTTTTCGCTGCCGGGCGCGGGCGGGCAGGCCTATGATTTCCCGATTGCGCGCCGCAATTGACCGAGGTTTTCAGGATCAGTCATGAGCCAGGCACCATTTTCGACCCACGAAGTCTTCAACCAGTCGCCGCTGTTCGAGGATGTCGATTTGTACGGGATCGACCGGCCGCTGATTGAAGCGGTTGCGGCCAATAATGGCGCCTACGCGCAACAGGAATTATCCGAGTTCGGCATGCATTGGGGTTCGGCCGCGATGGCGGAGCGCGGCCGTCTGGCGAACGAGAACACGCCGAAACTGCGCACTTTCGATTCACGCGGCAACCGCCGCGACGAAGTCGAGTTTCACCCCGCCTATCATGAGTTGATGGCGCGCAGTGCGCATGCCGGCGTGCATAATTCGACCTGGGATGCGGCCGGCAACCCGGCCGGCGGCGCGTCCGAGGTGATACGCGCGGCGAAATTCTACATGGCCTCGCAGGTCGAGACCGGTCATCTCTGCCCGATCACCATGACGCGGGCTTCCGTGGCGGCGCTGGCCGGGCAGCCGGAGCTTTTGGCCAAGGTGATGCCGGTACTGGGAACACGGGCCTACGATCCTGCCTTCGCGCCATGGTGGGCCAAGCGCGGCATGACGATCGGCATGGGGATGACCGAGAAGCAGGGGGGCACCGACGTGCGCTCCAACATGACGTGGGCGGAGCCCGAAGGGGACGCCTATCGCATCACCGGCCACAAATGGTTCATGTCGGCGCCGATGTGCGACGCTTTCCTGGTGCTGGCCCAGGCCGAGGAGGGATTGAGCTGCTTCTTCATGCCGCGTTTTGCGCCTGATGGCTCTGTCAACGCGATCCGGTTCCAGCGGCTGAAGGACAAGCTCGGCAACCGCTCCAACGCTTCCTCGGAGGTCGAGTTTCATGGCGCCTATGCCGAGCGCGTCGGCGACGAGGGCAAGGGAATCCGAACCATCATCCAGATGGTGCAGTTGACCCGGCAGGATTGTGCGATCGCCTCCGCCGGCCTGATGCGATCGGGGCTGGCGCATGCGCTGCATCATGCAAGGCATCGCAGCGTGTTCCAGAAGCATCTCGCCGACCAGCCGCTGATGCAGGCGGTGCTGTCGGACATGGCGCTGCATGTCGAGGCTTCCGTTGCGCTCGTCATGAGGCTATGCCGGTCGTTCGACCGTGCGCCGCAGGATGCCAGGGAAGCCGCCTACATGCGGCTCTTGACGCCCGCGATCAAATACTGGGTCTGCAAGAGCGCTCCCGGCTTTCTCTACGAGGCGATGGAGTGCCTGGGCGGCAATGGTTACGTGGAGGAAGGGATCCTCGCGCGGCACTATCGGGAGTCGCCCGTCAACGCGATCTGGGAGGGTTCGGGCAATGTGATGTGCCTCGATGTTCTCCGCGCGCTGTCGCGCGAGGCCGACGCGGCGCTGGCGGTGCTGCGCGAGCTTGCCGAGGAAACGCGCGGTCTGTCCGGAGCCGCTGAAGCGGTCACCTCCATCGCAAGGGCCTTCGGCAAGCCGGACACCGAGCGTGTAGCGCGGCTGACGGTCGAAAGACTGGCGCTGCTGGCCGCAACGGCCGCGCTCAACGCCGTATCACCGCGTCATGCCGAACTGTTCGCCGCCACGCGCCTTGCCGGGAATCACGCCAGTATGTACGGCGCAGTCGAACTCGCTAACGAAGACGCAAGGGATTTGCTCCAGCGTGCGTTGCCGTGAACACCGCTGACGACAACGAGAAAGCTCCTTGATGGATTCCCTCAACCCCGCCAGTCCTGTCGACGTGCCGCCGCTGATCCCGCATCCGCAACGGCCGCCGCGGGTCTGGAAATTCTGGGGCACCGCGCTGTGGGGCCTGTTCATCTTTGCCGGCGTGTTCGTCGGACAGGTCGCGGTCATCGGCTATTTCGTGCTGCGGCAGGGCGGCTCGCTTGACTTCGCCGAGGCGATCCGCGTCATCGGCGGCGGGATGACGATCTCGCTGTCGGTGATCTTCGGACTGCCGGCCGTGCTGGCGGCGACATGGATCGCGATCCGCCCGACACGCACGCCCTTTGCCGAATATCTGGCGCTGCGCTGGACCTCGTGGCGCAACTTCCTGATCGGTATCGCAGCGCTCGCTGTGCTCGTCGGCTGCTGGGATATGCTGTCGCGCGCGCTCGGGCGCGAGGTGACGCCGGGCTTCATGGGCGAGGTACTGAAATCAGCCCAGGCCGACGGCGCATTGTGGCTTCTGGTGATCGCGTTCTGTGTCGCAGCACCTGCGTGGGAAGAAATTTTTGCCCGCGGCTTTCTCTATCGCGGCTGGTCGGAATCAAGGCTTGGCGTCGCCGGCGCCATCTTCCTGTCGTCGCTGGCCTGGACCTCGCTGCATCTGCAGTATGACTGGTTCTTTTTCGGCGAGGTTTTCACCATCGGCCTGCTGCTCGGCTATCTCCGCTAT